>JAFQMS010000013.1 GCA_017396145.1 Lachnospiraceae bacterium | reverse complement strand
AGGTATTAATGCCAGTGAGATAAGTTCCATAGGAATTACCAATCAAAGAGAAACTACTATTTGTTGGGATAGAAAGAGTGGAGAACCTATATATAATGCTATTGTATGGCAATGTCGAAGAACTTCAGATTACTGTGAGGAGTTAAAGGCTAAAGGATATGAGAACATGATAAGGGAAAAAACAGGTCTTATCATAGATGCTTATTTTTCTGCAACTAAATTAAAATGGATACTTGATAATGTTGATGGAGCACTAGAAAAAGCAAAAAATGGAGAACTTATGTTTGGAACGGTTGAAACCTGGTTAATATATAAATTATCAGGACATAAGCTTCATATTACAGATTATTCTAATGCTTCAAGAACGATGATGTTTAATATTAACACTTTAGAATGGGATGAAGAAATACTTGAGTTAATGAATATACCTAGGTCAGTTCTTCCAAAGGTGGTTAATTCAAGCCAGGTATATGGATATACAGATAAGAAGTTTTTTGGAGAAGAGATAATACTTGGAGGAGCGGCTGGAGATCAGCAGGCGGCATTGTTTGGACAGAGATGTTTTGATGCTGGTGAAGCAAAAAATACTTATGGAACAGGTTGCTTTTTGCTTATGAATACAGGGGAAAAGAAAGTGGAGTCAGTTAATAATTTATTGACAACTATTGCATGGGGGATTGATGGAAAGGTGACATATGCACTAGAAGGATCAATATTTGTGGGTGGAGCAGCAATTCAGTGGCTTAGAGATGAGTTAAAACTTATTCAAAATGCAAATCAGTCTGAGGAACTTGCGGTTAAAGTGGAAGATAGTAATGGGTGTTATGTTGTGCCGGCTTTTACAGGACTTGGTGCTCCTTATTGGAACCAATATGCAAGAGGAACGATTGTGGGAATTACACGTGGGGTCAATAATTGCCATATCGTAAGAGCAACCCTAGAGTCAATTGCATTTCAAGTCCATGATGTGGTAAAGGCAATGGAAGAAGACTCAAAGGAAAGTCTGTCAAATCTTAATGTAGATGGAGGTGCTTGTGTTAATAACTTTCTTATGCAGTTCCAATCAGATATTCTAAATGCCAAAGTAAATCGTCCTAAGTGTGTGGAAACAACAGCATTAGGTGCAGCTTATCTTGCAGGACTTGCTAGCGGATTTTGGGTAAACACAAATGAACTTAAAGTGAATGATATAATAGATAAAACATTTTCGCCAAGTAAAAGCAAGAATTGGATTAATGAAAGAATTGAAGGATGGTCAAAGGCCGTAAAGTGTTCATTTGACTGGGCAAAATAAGTGAAATGTGATATAATATATAAAGGTGTTTATGGGAAAAACTATATGCAACGAGGAGTTTCCTTGTGATTGGAGGTACATATGAACAGAGTTATTACAATAAGCAGACAATATGCGACAGGCGGAAGAGAGATTGGAAGAATGATTGGTGAACATTATGGTATTCCGGTGTACGATAATGATTTAATCTCTCTAGCAGCAAAGGAAAGTGGGTTTACAGAAAGTTTTTTTGAGAAACCAGAAGATAAAGCTAGCAATAGTCTTATTTATTCTATAGCAATGGGACTTAATGTTTTTGGGGCTCATGGGTATAGTAAAGAGGTGTTAAGTATAGATGACAGGGTGTTTTTGGCTCAGTCTGATATTATTAGGAAGGTTGCAAATGAAGGACCTTGTGTTATAATAGGCAGGTGCGCTGATTATGTATTAAGAGAATATGAGAAGACAGTTAATATCTTCTTATGGGGCCAGATTGAGGCTAGAATAAAACGAGCAATAGAGGTTTATGGAATGTCACATTCCAAAGCAGAAGAGAATGTATTAAAGGTAGATAAAAAGAGAGCAAACTATTATAATTATCATTCGGACAGAAAGTGGGGACGAGCAGATAATTATGATATGTGCTTACAGACAGATATTATTGGAATAGAGAATTCAGCGAAGATGATTATTAATTACATAGATTCTATTCCGGGAATATAATATAAATCAAAAAGGAATGTAGTGATGAATTTAAAACGGTTTATAAATAACAAATATAATCAGATTGCAATATATATTATTGTGGTTTCAGCAATAGTGATTGCAATTAATACATTTATGGGAAGCATGCCATTCTTTTTTAATTTGATTGTTAGTCGACTGGCGTGGCTTGCTAATGCTTCCACTCCAATTATAATTGCGTTGGTTATGGCTTATTTGTTATTTCCTTTGACGAATTGTTTTCAAAGATTGATTATGAAGATTAAGTTCTTTAGGAACAAGGAAACTAAGTCAAGATTAATAGCAGTGTTATTTGTAGTATTGCTTTTGTTACTTGTTATAGCAGGAGTTTTGTCTCTTATTATATTTTCTATTACAGACCAGTTAAGATTGGCGAAGTTTCAGGATATATATGTGGTTGCAGAGAATCTTGTTAAATCAATTAATGATTTATATAACAACCTTGTGGACAAGTTGGGCAGTATCAATGTGGAATCTGAAGAGGTAAATGCATACTTAAAGCAAATGGGTGGCGTACTTTTAGAAAAAGTTGCAAGTATTTCCACATCAATTATTAGTTCAGTAACAGGTGTGACAAGTTTTTTTGGAAAACTATTTTTTGCTTTCATTATGATGATATATTTTCTTATTGATGGTAAAGAGATTAAACGTCAGGTATCAAGAATTTCAAAGGCACTTCTCAGTAACAAAACAAACGACAAGATTAACTATGTGTTAGGAGAGGCAGACCAAGTATTTTCAGGATATATTCGTGGGCAATTTATGGATGCAGCATTTATGATGATTGCATTAAGTGTTATTTTGTCTATATTAGGTGTTAGATTTGGACTAATCATAGGAATATGTGCAGGACTTGGTAATTTGATACCTTATTTTGGACCATTTGTAGGATACGGCGGAGTAATTTTAGTATGTGGGATATCTGGAGATGTTAAACTAATGATTATCTCTATTATAGCCTTGCTGATTTTACAGGCTATAGACGGCAATATTATAGGACCAAAACTTTTAAGTAACTGTATTAAGATTCATCCGCTTATAGTTATCATTTCTTTGGTATTTGGAAGCGCTATAGGTGGTTTGCTTGGAATGCTTCTTGCGGTTCCCGTAGGAGCACTGATTAAAGTATTATTTATGAATTATATAGATAAAAGAATTATTGAGAAAGAAAGAAAAGAGGAAAAGATTAATGGCTAAGTTTAGAACAAGATTTGCACCAAGTCCAACAGGAAGGATGCATGTGGGTAATTTAAGAACTGCACTTTATGCATATCTGATTGCTAAGCATGAAGGAGGAGATTTTCTTCTTCGAATAGAAGACACTGACCAGGAAAGATTTATGGAAGGGGCTCTTGATATTATTTATCGTACTATGGCTAGTACAGGCCTTGTTCATGACGAAGGTCCTGATAAAGATGGTGGATGTGGACCATATGTTCAAAGTGAGAGACAGGCAAGTGGAATATATTTAGAGTATGCAAAGCAACTTGTGGAAAAGGGCGAGGCATACTACTGTTTTTGTACCAAAGAAAGATTAGATACCTTAAAAAGCAAAGTTTCAGATGATGATGACAGTGTATCTATAGTTCAATATGATAAGCACTGCTTAAATCTTTCAAAGGAAGAGGTTGAGGCTAATCTTGCCGCAGGAATGCCATATGTAATAAGACAGAATAATCCGACAACGGGTACAACTACATTTAATGATGTTATTTTTGGAGAGATTTCAGTGGATAACAGTGAACTAGATGATATGATTTTAATTAAATCAGACGGTTTCCCAACATATAATTTTGCTAATGTAGTTGATGATCATTTGATGAATATAACTCATGTAGTAAGAGGTAACGAATACATTTCCTCAACACCAAAATACAACAGACTTTACGAAGCATTTGGCTGGGAGATTCCAGTGTACATTCATTGTCCGGTTATTACTGATGAGAATCACAAAAAGCTTAGTAAGAGAAGCGGGCATTCGTCATTTGAAGATTTGCTTGAGCAGGGATTTGTAACAGAAGCGATTGTTAACTATGTTGCACTTCTTGGTTGGAGTCCTGCATCTAATGAAGAGATTTTCTCGTTGGATGAATTGGTTAAGGAGTTTGATTACAGCAGAATTAATAAATCGCCTGCAGTATTTGATATGGCTAAGCTTCGTTGGATGAATGGTGAATACATAAAGAATATGGATTCGGATAAGTATTATGAGTTGGTAATGCCTTACATAAAAGAAGTAGTTAAGAAAGACTACGACTTAACAAAGATTGCCGACCTTATGAAGACAAGAATAGAGACATTTTTAGATGTTGCGGAAAAGATTGATTTCTTTGATGAATTGCCAGATTATGATGTAGCAATGTATACTCACAAAAAGATGAAGACAAATTCGGAAAATTCCCTTGCTGTATTAAAGGATTTACTTCCTAAATTTGAGCAATTAGAGGATTATTCAATAGAATCAATTGAAAAACTTTTAATGGACTATATTCATGCTAAAGAGATTAAGAATGGACAGGGATTATGGCCAATCAGAACTGCTGTGTCAGGCAAGCAGTCAACTCCTGGTGGAGCATATGAGATAATTGAAATTATTGGTAAGTATGAAACAATTAAGAGAATAAAAAAAGGTATAGAATTATTAAGCAAGGTTATGGAAGATGAAGTATAATAAGACACAATTAACAGCAGTTAATCATAAAGAAGGACCGATGCTTGTGGTGGCAGGACCAGGCTCTGGTAAGACTTTAGTTATTACAGGAAGGACTCTCAATCTGTGTGAGCAGATGGGAGTCAATCCTATAAACATTCTAGTGATTACATTTACTAAGGCGGCGGCAGAACAGATGAAATCCAGATTTGAGGCCTTAAGTAAGGGTAATTATTCAAACGTTTCTTTTGGAACATTCCATTCAGTTTTTTTCACAATCCTTAAAAGCGCATATAATTATCAAAGTTCTAATATTTTAAAAGAGGATGAGAGATACTTTATTATTAAAGAATTAATAGATGGTCTGAACATTGAATATGAAGATGAAAAGGAAATAGTAAGTCTTATTTCTAGCGAAATTAGTCTTGTTAAAGGGGAAATGATAGAGCCCGGTAATTATTGTTCTGTGAATATATCTGCAAGTGATTTTCGCAAAATATACAAAGAATATAATGAGATTTTGGCGAAGAAAAGATTGATTGATTTTGATGATATGCTTGTGCGTTGTTATCATTTGCTTAAAAGTAATAAGGAAGTATTAAAGGTGTGGCAAAACAGGTTTAAATATATACTTATTGATGAGTTTCAGGATATAAACCTGGTACAGTATCTCATTATTAAAATGCTTGCCGAACCTGAAAATAATCTTTTTGTTGTAGGAGATGACGACCAGTCTATATATAGTTTTAGGGGTGCAAGACCAGAGATTATGTTGGGATTTCCTAAGGATTATGAAGGTGCTAAGAAGATTGTTTTGGATACGAATTACCGTTGCAGTGAGTCGATAGTAAGAGCGGCGCTAAGAGTTATTGCTAATAATGTTGACCGTTTTCAAAAAGATATCAAGACAGTTAGACAAACGACGAATTCTGTAGACATTAGAGAGTTTAATACAGTACAATCACAAAATGAAATTGTGGTAAAAGAGATAATAAAAAGAATAAAATCGGGTGTTAAACCGAAGGAAATAGCAGTATTATTTCGTACTAATACACAGGCTAGAGCAATTGCAGCGAAACTAATGGAGTATAATGTGAATTTTTCGGTAAAAGAGGGAATTCCGGATATATATGAGCATTTTATTGCTAAAGATATATTTGCATACATAAGATGTGGCGTACAAATAAAGGACGCCATAGACAGGGGAGAACTTTTGCGCATAATTAATAAACCTAACAGATTTATTTCAAGGCAGGCATTAGCAACTTCTAGAATAACAATGGATAGTCTTTGCGAATTTTATAAGGATAAGTCTTGGATGGTAGAAAGGATATGTGATTTTTTTGAAGACCTAAGATGTATAGGCAATATGGAACCTTATGTAGCAATTAATTATATAAGAAATAAAATCGGATATGATGAATATTTAAAAGAATATGCTAAGTACAGGAAACTGGATTATGATGAAATAATAGAAACTCTAGATGAACTTTCCTCTGAGGGTAAAAGGTTTAAAAACTTTGAAGAATGGAATGAGTATATAAAAACTTATAGAGAAAAAATAAGCAAAAAAGCATATAGTAAAGATTTAGATGTGGTTAATCTAATGACTTTTCATTCTAGCAAAGGTCTAGAGTTTGAGGTTGTATTTATAATTGATGTTAACGAGAGTATAACTCCTCATAGTAAAAGCAGACATAGAGAGGCTATTGAGGAAGAGCGCAGGATGTTTTATGTAGCGATGACTAGGGCTAAGAATGAATTAATGATTTTTTACTCCCGCGACAGATATAACAAAGAGTTAAATCCTTCCAGATTTATAGGTGAAATATATATGTCAAAGGATGAACTTGATAAGGGAAATGAGATAATACACAGTGTTTATGGTAAAGGAGTAATTATCGAAAATGATGGGAAAAAGATAAAGATTTTTTTTGATAAAGGGAAGTGTGTTAAATGTTTTGACATAGATTACTGTATTTGTGCAAGAATTATTAGAAGTGTATAAATGATGTCTATAGGAAATATATGTATAAAGTGCTTTACTGGGATAAATGAATATGGTAGTATGAATTTGTAGTTAAAACTGTATTAGAGAGAAGGTATACAGATGGATGAGAAGAAATACATATTAATTATTGATGATTCAACTACTAGCCTTAAGCATGCACAGGAAATGCTTAAGGATACATATAAATTAGCTATGTCCAAATCAGGAGAGCAAGGACTTAAATTCCTAAAAACTGTAAAGCCTGACCTTATTTTACTAGACATTAATATGCCGGATATGGACGGTTATGAAATGTTAAGGGAGTTAAAGAAAGATCCGGACACTAGAGAAATTCCAGTAATATTCTTAACCGGAGAGGGCAATCAGGAAAGTGAATTAAAAGGCTTTAAGATGGGGGCAATGGATTATATTACAAAGCCATTTATTCCAGAGATAGTAAGAAGTCGTATTGATAGAATTATAGAACTTGACGGACTTAGAAAACAACTAGAAGGTCAAGTAAAGATGCAGTCATCACAGTTGGAAAGTTATAAGGAAAGTTCTCAAAGAGATGGACTTACCAATCTATACAATCGCAGCAGTATTAAGCAACTTACGGATACACATATTAAACAGGGGGGCAAAGGTGCCTTCATGATGATAGATATGGATAATTTTAAAGGTATAAATGACACATTTGGACATTTAGTTGGGGATGAGGTTTTAATAAAATTTGCATCAACCATCAAAAAAACTATAGGTGATGGGAATTATGCCGGAAGAATTGGTGGAGATGAGTTTGTAGTATTTCTTAAAACAGTTTCTACAAGAGAAGATGTTAGAATTATTGCTTCGGCACTTGTTAGTAATATTAAGAAGGAATTCTTTAATAGTTATGTAGATGGAGTATCTGCTTCAATAGGTATTGCGATGGCTCCAGAGGATGGAGAAGATTTTGAAACTCTATATAATAATGCTGATAAGTCTTTGTATTATGTAAAACAGAATGGCAAGAACGATTATCATTTTTACAGTGAAGAGGCTTCGGCAGGGGAGGAAGCATCCCTTAGAAGTATTCAGGTAGATATTAAACAGCTGACTAATATAATAAGAGAACAAACTCCTGTTAATGGGGCTTATTTAGTTGAATACGATGGATTTAAAAAGATTTACAGATTTCTTGAAAGAGTAATCAGTAGAACAAGACAAAATGTACAGATGGTACTGTTTACCGTAAAGACCTCAGATGAGCAAGTACCTGATCCGGATAAATTGTCTCTTGCAATGGATATGCTTGGAGACGTAGTTGGAATGTCCCTTAGAAAAGGCGACGTGGGAACAAGGTATAGTAGTTGTCAGTATATTGTTATTTTAATGGGAACAGATACTAAGGATGGAATGATAGTAACTAACAGAATTGTTGAGAATTTCAACAAAGTATGTCGTGTAGACGGAATAAAAATTTATTACGATATTAATAATATAGAATTACAGGGTGATAATAAGGAAGGAGATAATAATTGTGTCTGATAAACTTGTATGCAGAAATCAGGTATTGCCTGAAGATAAATGGGCAATAGAGGATTTATATGTCAGTGATGAATTATGGCAGGCTGACTATGATTATGTAGAAGATTCCCTAGAAAAGATTGAAGAATACAAAGGCAAGTTAGGTCTGGGAACAGATGTATTTGAAGAGTTTATAGGACTTTATAAGACTGTGGAATGTTGTTTTGAAAAGGTATATGTGTATGCTAATGAGAAAATGCACGAGGATACCGCCAATGAGAAATATCAAAAGATGGCAGGAATGGCAGCAGGGCTTGAAAGTAGGCTTAGTACAGTTGCTGCATTTTTAGAACCGGAGATATTAAGTATCGATGAGAGTATACTTAATGATTATATGGCTAAAGATGAGTTAGCATATTTAAAACAATTTATAGATGATATTACTAGGAATAAAAAGTATACATTATCTGAAGGGGAAGAAAGACTTTTGGCCATGGCAGGGGAGATGGCCGGTGTGCCGGAAAATGTCTTTGGCATGTTTAATAATGCGGACATAAGATTCCCTAAGATAGAGGGTGAAAATGGTGAGGAGATAGAGATAACTCATGGCAGGTATACAAAACTTTTGGAATCTAAGGATGTTAATGTAAGAAAAGCAGCCTTTATGGGACTTTACAGTACTTATAAAAAAAGCATTAATACGCTGGGGGCAACTTACTGTGGACAACTTATTACTGATTGTTTTTATGCAAAAGCAAGAGGATATGAGTCGACAATGAAAATGCATCTTAACCAGAATAATATTCCTCTAGATGTATATAAGAATCTAATTGCTACAGTAAAAAAGGCATTACCGCTTCTTCACAGATATGTTGCACTTAGAAAGAAGGCTCTTGGGCTAGAGGAACTTCATATGTATGATTTGTATACTCCATTAATTGATGGAGACAAAGAAGAATATGATTTTGACAAATCTAGAAAGATTGTTGAAGATGCATTGAAATGTATGGGCGAGGAGTATGTGGGAATATTAAAAGAGGGATTTGAAAATGGATGGATTGATAAATACGAAAATAGAGGTAAAAGAAGTGGTGCATATTCATGGGGAGCATATGGAACCCATCCTTATGTGTTGTTAAACCATCAGGGAAACCTTAACAGCGTATTTACACTTGCTCATGAAATGGGACATGCAATCCATACTTATTATTCCAGTAAAACACAGGATTATATTTATGCGGGATATAAGATTTTTGTTGCAGAAGTAGCATCTACCTGTAACGAGGCACTTTTAATTAATTATCTTATGAATACCACTGATAGCAAAGAGAAAAAAGCATATTTAATTAATTATTATCTGGAACAGTTTAGGGGAACTCTTTTTAGACAAACAATGTTTGCTGAATTTGAAATGATTGTTCACGAAAAGGCTATGAATAATGAAAGTCTTAATGCTTCACAGTTTAATGAAATTTACTATAATTTAAACAAAGAATACTTTGGTGATGACATTGTTATAGATGAGGAAATTGCTTATGAATGGGCAAGAATACCACATTTTTATTCGCCATTTTATGTATATCAGTATGCCACAGGTTTTTCTGCAGCAATTGCATTTGCCAACAGAATACTAAGTGGTAACGAAGAGTATATAGATGCTTATAAGGGATTTTTGAAAGCGGGTTGTAGCAAATATCCTATTGATATATTAAAAGATGCAGGAATTGACATGTCTAAAACTGATGCGATAGAATCTGCATTAAGGGTGTTTGAAGATTATTTAAACAGACTTGAAGAAGTAATTTAGACAATGAATGGAGAAATAATATGGAAGTTAGTATAAAGGAAAAGGAAGAAAGATTCATCAATAAACTCATTAATTCTATGGTCAACAGTGTTGAAAACCATAATGGTAACAAGATTGTATTTGTAAAGCATTACAATACATTTGATCTTCCAAAGGATAGAATGAAGTATATATATGAAAAATTTGAGAAGGATATTACAATATTCCATTATGATTTTTCAATAAGAAGCATTCAAGGACCTTTTGAACCATTTTTGGACAATATAAAGGAATTATATGACAGATTCTATAAAGATGAAATGAGTGTTGAAGAATTTGTTAAAAAGTGCAATGTGTATAAACCTGTTCGACAAGTATTTGAAAGTTATATAAAGAATAGGGATGTAGAAAGAAGAGAACTGATTATTATCCCTGAAATTTCATACGAAAGAACAAATATTGTAGAATCAGTAATTAATATCTTAAACTATGTTTCAAAAGAGCATAAAATAATCATTGTTCTTAACAGAATTCATTTTGCTAAGATTTCTACAATGTATTTGATTAGAAAATACATGCGAAAGTTAGTGAATAATAATTTGGGATTATTAATAACCTATAATGATGTGTACTGTGTTGAGGGAGGAGAGCGTGAAGAATGGAATAAAATTATGTCATTAATTCACGAGAATAATTATGTTGTGGATTACAATGTAATAGGCGAAGATGGTGTGTCAAATGCAGCATTTGAAATAAAAGAAGGAGATAGTGAAATATTTATTAAAAAGATAAAACTTCTTTTAAGGTTTAATTGTTGTGGTCAGGCATTGGAATACTTAAGACAAATTGCTGATGAAATAGAAGATAACAACTTTAATATTAGTAATTCGGAAAAAACAGTGTTTATGCTGGAATACATATATGCATCAATTTGCGAAAGCGACTACATTACTGCGTTGAAGTATTCAGACAGGGTCAAATCTATTATTGAGAAAGAGAAGAATGCCCAGATACATTTTTTCTATTACTATAATTTATGTATGTTATATATATATCAGTATGGAAGAAATATTCCGGGTGAACTGTCTAAAGCATTTGAGGAAATGAGCGTAAAAACTGAAGACGATTATTATGTGTTTATATACAAACTTACAATGTATCTAAGTAAGTTTAGAGGACTTAAGGATCTCTTCCTTTGTGATTTTGATTTTCCTATTGAAGAAGAGTTTCTAAAAGAAATGGAAGAGAGAAATTACCATAATCACCTATCATACTTTTATATGTTCGGTTTTGAGAATAATCCTAAGTACTTTAAATATTCAGTTGATAGTATAAAGGAATTGAAAAACTTTAACAAAGGACTAAATATAGCTAAAGAACTTAATAACTGTAAGTTAACTATGGAGGGGTATAAAAAGTGCATAACTGTATGCTCAAGAGTTGGTAATTATGAACCTATGGAATACTATTATAAATTATGCCTTGAAACAGCAGAAGATAATGAAGATATAGTTGATAAGGTAGACCTGTATAATGGTATAGGATACAACATGATTGTACGAGGCAATTATGAAAAAGCAGACAGTTATTTTAATGAAGCATTAGCACTTCAACTTGAAAATCATAATAATGGAATGGAAATTGCTGAAACAATATATAATATGGCAATTAATTCTTTTATGTGCGGCAATTATTTTTGGACAGATAAGTATATGAATTATGTTGTAAAGATAATGAATGCCTTAAGAACACAGAAGATGAAATTGTGTAGTATATCTAAGATATACGGAATAATTGCAGTGTCTAATTTTTATCTGGGAATTGATTATAACTGTGATGTCTATCGAAAACTATTAAAGAGAATAGTTAAGCATCTGTTAAATGAAACTGATGAGACAAAATTTGCATTCTGGGATGACGATTTAGCATTTTACTTTACTACTAAAGCTCTTATTGCGAAAAGAAATGAAGAGTATGATAAAGCTGATATATACTTTAACAGAGTAATGTTTCACCTGCAAAGGTCAAGTAGTGCAAAGACTATATTGTATCATATTTATGTATATGAATATACAGATGTTTTAAAACATCAGAATAAAACAGTAGAGGCTGAACGTCTTATAAAGGATGCGTATACATATTACACTTCTAATCAGGCAGAGAATATCGCTTTAGAGATTATTAACAGAATACATAACAGGGGAAGAGATGTTCAATATAAGGCAAACAAAGTAGATGTATGTCTTAAGAAGATTACAGAAAAACAACTTATTGATGAGATTAACAGAACAAGAATCGATAGCCTATTAGAGGAAAAGACTAGGAATCTTACTTTTGTTTCTTCATGGCAGGATATGCTTAATGATGAGAATAATTCTACGGAATTAAAACTTATAAGTAATGCAATGACAATGCTTAATAGTAATTACGGAATTCAGGATGAGTTAGTAATTGAAGTTATTGATGGTGTTCCTAAAGCGTTATATAAAAGCGATGCTATCAAATGCGATGATAAGGATATGGAATACATAGTAAGTTATTTTGATAGAATTAGAAATTCGTGTCTTGTTAACAGTCTTGACAGAAGTTATGATGAGCACAATTATCTTATGAATGCTTTAAATGATATTGAGATTACTTCAGTGGTTGGTGTTCCTATAATTAGGAATGGTTCTGTAAAGTTTGTTTTAATCGCTCTTTCAGTACCTGCCAGCAGTCGTTTGGAGATGGAAAACATGCTGACAGAACAAAGTAAGATAATGATACAGTATGCATTTGGTCAACTGGTTGACACAATCTACAGAATGAGAAATATTAAAGAAATTGAGTACATGAATAATAAGTTGGCGGGAATGAATGAAATGCTTACTAACATGGCAGAACACGATTTTCTAACCAATATGTACAATCGAAATGGACTTAACAAAATAATTGATAAGATGTCAGAATATCAAGTGGCTTTGGGAACAGACGAAGAACAAATGGCAGTTCTATATATTGATTTGGATAATTTCAAGTATTTTAATGATACCTTTGGTCATAATGTAGGAGATAAAATTCTCAAAGAGTTTGCTAATCTATGTAATCGTTCTGTGGGAAGCAGGGGATATGGAATAAGATATGGTGGAGATGAGTTTATTATACTAATTCCACACTGTAGTGCAGAAGATGCAGTAGAGATTGCAACATATATTAATGAAGAACTAGAGAATGACAGATTCTATAAAAATGTAGATATTTCTAAGGAAGAAATTAATAAAGCAAGAAAGAATAACAAGTCATTGTCTTCTTCAGTTGGAATAGCCTTTTGCGAAAAAATGGAAGAAAAAGAAATATATGAATCCATAAAGAAAGCTGACTTAGCCCTTTATGATGTGAAAAAATCTACAAAAAATGGGTATTCTTTTTATAGTGACAGAATGGTTTAAAATAGTTTATCGGAAAACTTACAAAACAACATAGGACTAATTTGCTATAGTGCCGAAATTGTAATTTCGGCACTGTTTTTGTTTGATTTGTAAAAAAAAAATGGTAGAATAATTACAGTAGATAAAAAGAGCATGTCATATGAAGTACGGTTTCATATGGAATTGGAGGTTTTTTATGAAAAGCATTATGAACAGAAAAAGGTTCGTAGCAATTACTGGATTATTACTTATAGTATGTTTAGTAATTGGAATGTTTGTGAATTCAGGAGAGCAACCAGAGGAGAAGGTAGCAGCTTCTAACACAAGCAACACACAGGTAGCAATTAACGGAACAATGATGCAGTACTTTGAATGGTACTTGCCTAACAGTGGTTCACACTGGGATTTCGCTGCTGAGCAGGCAGATGACCTTGCAAACGCAGGATTTACAGCATTATGGTTACCACCTGCATATAAAGCAGACGGACAGAATAATGTTGGATATGGTCCATACGACTTATATGACCTTGGTGAGTTTAACCAGAAGGGAACAGTAAGAACTAAGTATGGTACAAAGGCTCAGTACCTTAATGCTATTGATACATTACATAACAATGGAATTCAGGTATATGCAGATATAGTTCTTAATCATAAAGCAGGTGCTGACTCATGTGAGCAGGTAAGCGCTGAGCCAGTTAATGGTGGATGGAGAGATTCTGCATCAGGTGGTACACGTACAATTGGTGCATGGACTAAATTCGACTTCGCAGGCAGAGGAGATACATATTCTGCATTCAAATGGAATGCATCATGCTTTGATGGTGTAGATTATGATAACAATTCAAGAAGTAATAACATCTTCAGATTCTCAGGACATTATTGGGATTGGGAAGTAGATACAGAGAATGGTAACTATGACTACTTAATGTATGCAGATGTTGACTTCGACAATACTTATGTTGTTGACGAACTTAAGCGTTGGGGTGAGTGGTATGTTAATACAGCTAAACTTGATGGTTTCCGTCTTGACGCTGTTAAGCATATTAAGTTCTCATTCTTTGATGATTGGCTAAATTCAATAAGAAGTGCAACTGGAAAAGAATTATTTGCAGTTGGTGAATACTGGTCAGGCGACCTTGGTAAGTTAAATAACTATATTACAAAGACTAATGGTGCATGTTCATTATTTGATGTGCCACTACACAATAACTTTAACGCAGCTTCTAACGGAAGCGGTGGATATGATATGAGATACTTATTCAATAACACTTTAGTATCTTCTAATTCATCAAAAGCAGTAACATTTGTAGAGAATCATGATACTCAGTATGGACAGTCACTTGCTTCACCTGTATCATCTTGGTTTAAGCCACTTGCATACACAGCAATCCTTACAAGAGAAGGTGGATATCCATGTGTATTCTATGGTGATTACTATGGAACAGGCGATGGAAAGATTTCAGGAATGAAAGACGTAATCAATAAGATTATGGCAGCAAGAAAAGATTATGCATATGGTACTCAGCATGATTACCTTGATGATTCAAATGTAATCGGATGGACAAGAGAAGGTGATTCAGCTCACGCTGGTTCAGGTCTTGCAGCATTAATCACAGATGGTGCTGGCGGAACTAAGACAATGTATGTTGGTACAGCTCATGCAGGCGAAGTATGGTATGATATTACAGGTAATGTTTCAAGCAAGGTTACAATCTCTTCACAGGGATATGGTACATTCTCTGTAAACGGTGGTTCTCATTCAATCTATGTAAGTGGTAACGCAGGTGGAACAGCAACAGCAGCTCCAACAGCAGACCCTGTAACAGGAGAGAACATTACAACAGTTTATTATAAGTCAAGTTCAACTACATATGCTCACTATCAGATTGGTTCAGGTGAGTGGACAGCAGTGCCAGGTAAGAAGATGAGTACATCAGAAGTATCAGGCTATAAGAAGATTACTATTGACCTTGGAAGTTCAAAGAACTTAACAATTTGCTTTAATGACGGTAACAATAACTGGGATAGCAAGAATGGTGCTAACTATTCACTTGGTACAGGAACATATACAATTGCTAGTCAGAAGATAACTTCAGGAGCTCCAGCAACTGCAACAGTAGCACCAACAGTGGCACCAACGGTAGCACCAACAGTAGCTCCAACACAGACACCATCAACAAAGACAGCTAAGATTTATTACAAGACAACTTGGAGCAGCGCATATATGCACTACAAGACAGCTTCTACTGATTGGACAGCAGTACCAGGAAGCAAGATGAGTACTTCTGATGTATCAGGTTACAAAGTAATTGAAGTTCCAGTAGCATCTACAGGTGAGAAGATTACAGCATGCTTCAATAATGGTAACAACACTTGGGATAACAACTCAAATAGCGATTATGTATTGTCTGGTTCAGCTGTATATACAATAGCTAATGGAAAGATTACAAAATCTGCTCCAACAGCAACAGCTGATGAAATCACAGTATACTATAAGACTTCATGGACTAATGCTTATGCTCACTACAAAGTAGGAAATGGTTCATGGACATCAGTACCCGGTAAGAAGATGAGCAGCAGTTCATACTCAGGATACAAGACAATTACTATTCCACTTAACGGAGCATCTAATGTAACGATTTGCTTCAACAATGGTAACAATACTTGGGATAGCAAGAACGGAGCTAACTACACACTTAACGGTGCAGGCTCATATACAATATCTAACGGAAGTATTAAGTCTGGTACTCCATAAGTTTAAGATGGACTAGATATATTGAAGGCGACGCGGAAGCGTCGCCTTCCTTTTATGTGGCTCTTTGTCAAGGACTTGAGGAAAGTTTTTATGTATGGCTAGGTGGCATGTATTATAGTGGTAGAGGAAAAGAAGTGAGTAGTGGACAGCAGTGCCCAAAAATGTGGTCAGAATTGGGCACTAGGGAGGATTATGCTGCATAGTGTCCAAAATATATGGAAAATGTGTTGCAATAATGTGAGAGATACTAAAATTGGGCACTATATTGAAAAGTATGGGCATAATGCCCAATCCAACTAGCATAATCAGGTGCAAAGCCACTTCTTGATTCATTTTGGAAGATGTGGTAGAGTTGTAGTGGAGTTTGAGCGTGTATTATTTTATGAGTCAAACTTATTAATTGAAAATATGTTAAGAGGATAGGAATTATGTATTATTTTATCGTGAATACTGCATCAGGTTCGGGAAAAGGAGCCGATGTATGGAAGAGAATAAGCAGCGTGTTAAAAGAGCGAAAAGTACAATATAAAGCATATAAGACAAGATATAAAGGACATGCTAGGGAGTTGGCAACCAAAATATCTTCTCTTGATGTAAAGGAACTCAGACTCATTGTTGTAGGTGGTGATGGAACCATCAACGAGGTTATTAATGGAATCACTGATTTTGAAAAAGTGGTATTTTTTGTTATCCCTACAGGCTCCGGTAATGATTTTGCAAGAGGTATGGGAATAAGTAAGAATGTTGAAATAACAACTAATGCTATAATTGATTGTGACAAAACTGACAGAATTGACCTAGGCGTTGCAAAATGGTGTAATTCTATAGAGAGTGAGATAATAGAACAAGAAAGGCTATTTACTGTAAGTAGTGGAATGGGAATGGATGCAGAGGTATGCAGGCGAGCCCTAGACGGTAAGTTAAAGAAGACTCTTAACCAATATGGAATTGGTGCGCTCACATATTTTATACACACTTTGCAGGCGCTTTTTTCTCTTGAGAACAATACAGCACAGATAACATTTACTCATACAAGGGAAACAGACAAATATAATGAAGTAAGAGTTAAATGGGACAGATTTGTATTTAGTGGAATTATGAATTTTTCATGCGAGGGTGGTGGTATTCCTATGGCACCAAGAGCAGATGCCAAAGATGGTTTGCTATCTGTTTGTACGGGGCATGGAGTGAAAAAATGGCAGACTTTTCTTGTGTTGCCATTTATAGTACTTGGAAAGCATAATGTATTTAGTTATTTCGATATAAGAAATGTGTCAAAAATATGTATTGAAAATGATAAGCCAATTCAACTTCATACTGATGGTGAGTACTGTGGTATGGTTAATAAAGTTGAATATAGTGTGAAAAAAGGGATGTTAAGAGTGTTGTCACTGAATTGACACATATTAAAATGGAATATGTGGAATAAAAAAGAGTTGATTTAGAAAATATAATGGTTGAATACTTATTATGAGGTGAAAAAATGTGTACAGCCATAGCATTTCGTGGAGAGAATAATTATTTTGGAAGAAATCTTGATTTGGAATATAGATATAGGGAAGAGGTTACAGTTACTCCTAGAAGATTCAGACTGTATCATAGGAATACGCTTCCCTTAAATAATCACTACGCAATTATAGGGATAGCCACGATTGAAAAGGGCTATCCCTTATATTATGACGGAACAAATGAGATGGGACTAAGTATGGCAGGTCTAAATTTTGAAGGAAACGCGTGGTATGGAGCGGTGGAAGAAAATGCTATTAATGTTGCATCCTTTGAACTTATTTCATGGGTATTGGGAAGATGTAAGAATGTTAAAGATGTGGTCAAGGCACTGGGTAATGTGAATATATCAAATGTTGCTTTTAGTGAAAAATACCCGGTCTCACCACTTCATTGGATAATTGCTGACTCAAAGGAATGTGTAACTCTAGAAGCGGTAAAGGATGGAATGCATATATATCATAATAGGGTAGGTGTGCTAACTAATAATCCACCATTTGATTATCAGATGTTGAATCTGTCTAATTATATGAATCTTACTTCAGCCCAGGGGATGAATAGAATGATGCCTGATGTGGAACTTAATAGGTATAGTAGAGGTATGGGGAGTATAGGACTTCCTGGGGATGTTTCTTCGATGTCAAGATTTGTACGCACAGTATTTAATAAATATAACAGCATTACTCCAAGAAGCGAAGAAGAAACAGTAGCACAGTTTTTTCACATTCTTGGAAGTGTTGAGCAGATAGAGGGTTGTGTTAAGACAAAACTAGGAAATGAACGAACTCAATACACCTCATGCTGCAATACAGATAAGGGGATATATTATTATAAAACATATGGTAACAGTCAGATTAATGCTGTGAATATGTGGCATTGTGATTTAGATGGGTGTGAGCTTGCAAGATATGTGGTGGAAGATGAAGAGAGGATAAATTATAGAAATTGACAATGTTATATTCTTGTGATAAAATTATACCAACAATATGTATTTGCCATTAGTGCAACGATTAGAGGACAGAGCCTTATTAAGGTTAAGGAGGTGCTATTATGAAGGAAAAGATGAAAGCAGAGACAAGGGTAGAGGAAGATTTAGAAGCGGATGTAGATAAAAAGACAATGATTAAGATTATTGCAGTAATTTTGCTAATCATTGCGTTTATTCCAATCCCAGTGGCATCTTATTTGGATGGTGGAACGAGGGTGTATGCAGCTCTCACTTATAAGATATATGCATGGAATAAAGGATATGGTGGTGGAGAGTTTGATAAGACAAGAGTGTATATACTTGGCGACTATTTTAAGACTTATGACGAACTTTGGGAGATGGAATGGGAAGAATTCAAGGATTCTCCTGCAAGGGACAAAATGTTTGTAGGAACGGTTGTAGAGATTAAAGAGGATTCAATGGTGGTAGAACCACTTGAGGGCTTTTATATAAGAGATACCAGTGACAGGATAGAATTTAGTACAAAAGAATCCTTTAAATATGATGTGAAGGTAGGGGATAAGGTTACCGTAAAGTTTAGGGGTGCTGTTGAAGAAACATATCCTGCGAAGATTAATGCATATCAATGGTATCCTTACAAATAAGTGAATTGATGAAAATAAAAACACATAAGTAAAGTGGACTTAAGCAGTCCAAAGTGGACTTAAGCAGTCCACTTTTTTATTGTAAAAAGTTTAAATAAAAAATAATAAGACATTTAATGTCGTAGTTATTTGTTAGAATTACCTTATCAAATAATTAATGAAGTACCGTAGAACTGAATCTAGAATTTAGCCCGCGATTACTTTAGAAAAAACTTGCAGAATGGAGATTAATTATGAACGAAAAATTAAAAGAAATAAGACTATATTTATGTCTTGGAATTATTATTGCAGAATTATTACCATGGATGGAAATAGTTTCAAAATCGGAAACAAAAGGAGCAGTAGAAGCAAGTGCCAGTGCCACCAATGTAATCAATGGCTTTGAGGCATTTCAGTACAGTTTTTTAGGTATATTAGTACTTTTAATTCCTGTTGCTTTGGTTACTATGGAATTCGTTCCAGCAATAAAGATTAAAAATAGTACAGTGTATTTGGTTGGTTCCATTCTTGGAATAATTGCATCTGCTATTTCATTTTTTGTCTGTAAAAGTGCCGCTATTAAAGCAACAAAAGCAGCATCGGCAGCAGGTGCAGTCGCTAATGTTGAAGTAGTTGTGGAGGCTAATGTTAAGATAGGCTTTTGGGTGTTATTATCATGCTTTGTAGTAATGTTTGTGTACACTTTAATTAAGGATTTTGCAATCAATAAAGAAACATTGGCGCAAAAGGGATTAAAGAATGCTATTAAAGGCGTTGTTGGAGATGTGTCAGCTGATATATCTAATCAGGTAGATGGTATTTCAACTGAGGGCATCAGTTTACCATCGGCCATGACTAACACATGTCCAAAGTGTGGGGAAAAGGTTATTAAAGGCAAAAAATTCTGTGCTAAATGCGGCGAAAAAATGCCGGAAAATGAAGAAAACGCTTTGGGTTTAAAATTACCTATGAAAGGAACAAAAGCGAGTAAAATGATTACAGTAAATGAATATATTAAAACCTTGAAGACTGTAACATGTGATAAATGTAACACTCAAATGCCTAATGGAACCAAGTTTTGTCCAGATTGTGGTGCAAAGGTTGTTGTTAAAATTGTTATGGACAAATGCATTGCTTGTGGAGGCGAGATTCTAAAAGATAAGAAGTTTTGTCCAGATTGTGGAAATAAAATAGAAATGGTAGAGTTAAAAACTAACTGTCCTAAATGTGAAGGAGAACTTATTTTTGGAAAGAAGTACTGTGTGGAATGTGGTACAAAAGTTGAGTAGGAAGGTGATAATATGAGATTTTGTGATGAGTGCGGAGCACAACTTGAAGATAATGCTGTGTTTTGTGACGAATGTGGAGCAAAAGTTGAGAGTGCCACTGTTGTAGCAGCAGATATAATAGACGATAATTCGGAGAATGTATCTGGAGAAAATAAAACTAATGAAAAAAGAACAGGTGGTAATAGAGGTACAAAGATAACTATTATTGCTTTGAGTTTGCTATTGTGTGGTGCTGTTGCAGTTATTATTATGCTGTGGAAGGACAAGGAACCAACTACGCAATCCGTAAATAAAGAGTCTGAAACACAAGCACCAGTTTTTGAGACATCAGTGCCCAAAGAGCCAGTAACAATAGCGCCAACTACTGAAGTGCCATCTGACAAGGAACCAGTAAAGACTGAAGGGGTAAAGACAGAAGCTCCCCAAACTAAAGTTCCAGAAACAACACCGCCAACGACTAAGGAACCAGAAAAAACAGAGTCACCAACGACTAAGGTTCCAGCAACAAAAGCACCGGCAACAAAAGCACCGGCAACTAAGGCACCGGCAACAAAAGCACCGGCAACAAAAGCACCAGCAACAAAAGCACCGGCAACAAAAGCGCCAGCAACAAAAGCGCCTTCCGTGAAAAAGGTTTATGCTCTTTTATCTAAAACAGTAAGTGATGAATATGGTAATCTTATGAAAAAAAGTCAATATTCTTACAATGCTAAAGGACAACTTGCGACTGAAACACTAACTATACCAGGAGGAGCGGAAAATTCAGGAACTTACGAGAGTAAATTTGATGCATATGGGAACGTGATAGAGACTACATGGTATGGCATTAACGGTGAATACATTTACAAAAAGTATTGTGAATATGAATATGATAAAAACCATAATATAATTACAGAGAGTTATTATTATGTTGACGAAGTAAACTTTTTTGGTTATGAAGCGGATGGATACTTTGAGTATACATATGATTCAAATAATAATCTTACGGAGGAGTATATGATAACCAATGGAAGATATTTGGGAAGAAATGCGTATTATTATTACTATGATGAGAATAATGTTATGCTATATAAAAGTTGCTATGCAGGTGATAACTTAGACGAATATTATGAACTTGCCTATGAGGATTTTTATGAATATGATGAAAAAGGTCGCATAATATGCGTGGAAAGACGGCTTAATGATGAATTAATTACTAGAACGAATATTACTTTTGATGATAAAGGAAATGTTCTTAAAGAAACAATTTATTATGGAGATACAAAAGAGCAAACAATTATAGAATATAAGTACGGTTGGACGAAGTAAAAATGGATCTTGATATTGAATTAGTTGCACCAATGTGATATAGTTACACCAACAAGATGTGTTGATGATATGACAGTGTATTAACGGTGTCATATATTTATTAGGAGGTGTAATGATGAGTAGAAAAGATAAGGCAAGTAAAATAACGAAAAAAAAGATTATTATAGCTATTCTAATAATCATTCCTTTTATTCCTATTTCATGTGTGTCATATCTAGATGGTGGAACAAAGATATATATGGCTCTAACATATAAGATTTATGATTGGAATAGAATCTATAGTCCAGTGCTGGGAGGAGAATTTGATAAGACCAGAGTGTATATACTTGGCGACTATTTTAAGACTTATGATGAACTTTGGGAGATGGAATGGGAAGAATTCAAGGATTCTCCTGAAAGGGTATACTACTTTGAAGCAACTATTTTAGAAATTAAGGAAGATTCAGTGGTAGTTGAGCCAGAAGAAAAGTATGATATAGGAAAATCAAGTGATAAGGTAGAGTTTAGCACCAAGGAGCTGTATTATGGCTCAAAGGAGGCAAAGGTTGGAGATAAAGTTGCAGTAGCATATAGGGGGACTGTTGAAGAAACATATCCTGCGAAGATTAATGCATTTGCATGGGGACCTGAACAGTAAGTGAACCAATAAAAACACATAAGTGAAGTGGACTGATTAAGTCCACTTTACTTATGTGTTTTTGACATATAAAACGTATATTTAGACTCATTTTTTCCATTTGAATTCTGGGAGTTCGTCAATAAGAAGGGCTCTAATATCGTTTTGTTGCTGAATTACACTTTCAAGGCCTTTCTTAGCATAATAATCACCATTATTAATCTTGACATAGAAGAATTGTTCTGATTCCTGATAGAATTTTAATGCCATTTGCAGATTAGGTTCAGTTCCAATTCCGTAATAATATACGTCCCCCATTCGCTTTGAAATATCAGCACCTATTATATGAGCATTTATTTCGGTCATTTGGCTATAACAGTGATTGTATATGTAAAATGCCTGTCGCTCATCTTTTTCAACATAGTATCCATTTCTATACATATCACCCACTTTATATAGGGAGGTAAGGTGTCCGTCCAGAGCACCCTTTACAAAATAGTGGTAAGCTTTCTTATAATCAATCTCTCCAGCACGGCCATAGTAATAACAGTAACCAAGATTCTCAGTAGCCTGTCGTTCCCCTAGTTTATCAGCCATTGTATAGTAGTAAACTGCTTTTTCATAGTTTTGCTCGCCACAACGTCCGGTATAATACAGAGAGCCAAGATCTGTCATGGCACCTGCATTTTCCTTGCTAATTTCTTCAAGGTATATATCTGTTAAAAGTTTTGTGACGTCTTTAGGTAAAACTTGTGCACCGTCAGCATCATGTAATCTGCTTGCAATATCATAGGCATCCTTGTATACTTTACCATCCGCGGAAATATTAAATTCAATGATGGAAGTAATCTCGGGGTAGTCAGCTTTATTTAAGTTATTTAGAATACTAATTAACTGGTCGTATAGGTATTTTTCAGTCATAATAATCACTCCATTTCCAAGGAAAGAAAAGCTTAATGTTTGTCTTCTTTATATAATTATATCATACTATGTAATAAAATGTAATTGAATAATAATAAATTTCTTAGTTAATATATGTGTTTCCTTAAAAAGCAAATTTATGGCAAAAGAAATTGTGGAATGCGATAAATTTGATACAATGAAAATATTTAAGGATTATTTAATAATTTGTGATTTATAATGTGACCATCATAAGAAAACAAACAGAAAAGGAGTTAAAAATGTATTTAAACATTCTAAAAAGAGACTTAAAACGTAAAAAAACAATGAATGTGATTTTGCTTATATTTGTTTTGCTGTCTGCTATGTTTATGTCAAGCAGTGCTAACAATATTATTGCGGTTACATCGGGGCTTGACTATTTCTTTGAAAAAGCTGGTATGGCTGACTATTACGTTTTAGCAATTGATGGTGACGGTAATAAAATGCAGACAGCACTTGATGGCTTAGAATCGATAAGTGATTATCGAAGAGAAGAGTCAATCTTTGCTTCTGGTAGTAATATCGAAATTGACGACAAAGAACTTAATAATACAAACAAAGCTGCTATTATTATGTCAATTGATGATGCCAAATTAAACTATTTTACTTCTGATAATGAAAAAATAGCTGACATAGAATCAGGTAAAGCATACGTCTCCGGAGTATTTGCAAGTGATAATAATCTTGATGTTGGAGATAAATTCACGCTTATAGTTGGTGACACCAAAAAAGAGT
>JAFQMS010000012.1 GCA_017396145.1 Lachnospiraceae bacterium | reverse complement strand
CTCCTGCTTTTTCTTTTGTGCTAAAAACATTTCTTCCGCTTCGCCCATAAATGGTATTGTTCTGTAGGAATTATGCGTTTTCGGAGTTGTAAGCTCCATCTTCTTAACACCTTGCTCATACTGACAGCTCAACGAACGATTTATTCTTATACATTTCTGCTCAAAATCCACATCACTCCATTGAAGTCCACCTAATTCCCCCACTCTGATACCGGTTAAAAACATAATACAAAACATCTCAAAATACCAATCGCCATCCTGTTTTGCCTGCTTAAGAAAAATATTTTGTTCCTCGACTGATAAAAATCTTCTTTTTACCTTTTTATTTTCAGTAGGAACTCTAATATCAAAACAGGGATTAATTGATTGTATCTGTTCAAATATGTATGTATTCAACTCATTAAAGAAATACTTTTTAATAACAAAATAATCTTCATCATCAGCAGTCATAACCTCTTTGCCTGTAATACATTCTTCATCAAGTGAATATCCCACATAAGCATTAAGTGACAATGTATGTTCCTGAGTGTCTACATCCATACACATTCCTAATTCTGCATTATCTGTAGGAATAGTCACACTATGTTCCTGTTCATAATCAGAAATCATCTTGTTAATCATCATTTCCAATCTCTCAACAATAACTGCTGGTAGCTCCTTAATCTTGCTTAAATCAATAGATACAATTCTCTCATGTATATCTGTATCCATGTTCTCAACAATGTTAAAATCTGTTAATTTGTAATTATGGCTCATAATCTTATACCTCTTCTTTCCTATTATTATGTGTACATTATCAGCAACACCGCAATAATACTTCCGATAACTATTTGCAGTATTGTATGTTTGGTTATTGGTTGTCTTTCTTTTTTATTCAAATGAACCTCCTTATTTGCAGCTCTCTAAATCATCCATAATATCTATGAGATTTTGTCTTGCATCTTTAAAAAAGTACAATTCACCATTTGCCAACACTGGTTTACCTTGCGCAGAATGTTTCTGTATCTTGTCCATCATTAGCTTGATTCCAACCTCAACTCCTAATGAAAAATACTTTTTTTCAATGTCTTCTACTTCTTCTACGATTAACTTTACATTTGCCATAGTAACCTCCTACACTTATCTATTATTTTTCTATTCCTTCTATATATAGTAAGTTTCTGTGTTCAGACTCCACATATCACAACAATTTAATGTGATTCTGTAATGCATTCTCAATATTCTTGCTCTGTAATCCAATATATCGCTGTGTTGTAACTGTAGATGAGTGTTGCAAAAGCACACGCACCAAATTAATATCATAGTTATTATTGACATAAATGCTACTAGCAAAGTACTTTCTAAAAGAATGACTGCCTATGCCATTTAAACCGAGATAATCACAAGTCAATTTTAGATGTTTATTGACTGCTCTTTCTCCTATATCAAATAACTTTGCAGATGGATTGATATTATTTTCCAATGCATAATTTTGAATATAGATATAAATATCCGTTGGAACTGTAAACTCTCTCTTCTTATTTGTCTTCTGTTCCACTATATCTAATCTATATCTTTCTCCGTCGCGAATGATATTTGATAATCTCAGTTGTAATATATCCCCTATTCGCAGTCCAAGGTTAGCTTCTAATGTCAATGCTGTTGCAATCCTACTATTCCCTTTTACTATATGACCATCTGAACATATAAAACCTGCTCGTATGGTAGATATAATTTCTTTATACTGTTCCTCGGTTAATGCTATAGTTTTTTTGTTCAAAATCTTCTCACCACCTTCAAAAGTTCCTATTATTGATATACTTTAGTTCCAATAAATCACACACCATTAGCAAGCATTCTTCCAAATCCCACAAATAAAGGAAAGTTCCTAAAGTGTATGATTATTGGAACTAAAACTTTGATTGCCATTATCTCTAATGGAATCTATAATATAAATAAACCAAACGCTTTCAAAATCTCCATGATTTTCAAAATAAATTTAAAGAGGTGATTAAAATACATATAGAAATAAAAAGACATAACAGATTTAAAGAATTTCTCCATAAGCTCCATAGTAAGCTTGAGGACTTATTCTTCAATATAATAATGAAAATACCTGACAGACTTATTCCATCAGTTCTTATATCTTGGATGGATAAGTATACTGACAAAAGAATCCATCAGCTCAAGCAACAAAATGTAAAAAGCACATGGAAGAATATGTATTTACAAAAGGCTGTTGATGAAATCTCCAACCGGCAGCAGAGTTAAAATCCAATAATAAAAGCACCATTCAGAAGAATTTGACCTCTTCCGTTTGGTGCTTCGTTTATTTATTCCAGCTCATCAACTGTAATACACTTTATTTCTTTGAATTGTCTTAATTGCTTATCATTTGACAAGAACAAATCACAACCCATTATACAAGCCGTTGCTAATTGTAATGCATCCATAGCTTTAAAATTTTTATATTCAGCTCTTATCTGTGATGCCTTATTAGCAATCTCTTGACTTATTTCTATCATTTCCATGTTCATTGTAGTCACAAGCCTATTAAACATTTCTATCAATGAATGGTTGTTATTTCTATATGGGAATACAAAGTATTCTTCCATTGTAATTACAGAAGTTACAAATCCCTTGTTATTCTCATAACCATTCATAAAGAATTTTTTAACCTTATCATAATACTGCGGATTATTAGCATCCTTCTCAATAAAATATATAAAAGGTGCTGTGTCCACGAATGCCTTTTTATAATCTGTCATTCTCACGCATCTCCCTCATATATTCATCTACATTCTGCCCTCTTTCCGTTGGAATAACAAAACTATCCCAATCTACAGGTACTTTAGTTTCTTTCTTCTGTGGATAATTTAATAATGTAACTATTACCTCTGTTCCGTCATATGCTCTAACATCTTCATCTAACAATACTGTATTTCCTTGTATAATTCCTTTTACTGCTGCTAACATAGGCAATCCCTCCTTACTCATCACTACAATTATTATCCATTTCTGTTGTTCCAAACAATCCATTGATTCCTTGCATTATTTGTATTATATAAATCAACTTCTCTTCTGGCATTTGCTCTATTAGTTCCCTTGCCTGTTGTCTTAACTCTGACATTAGTAACCTCTATTCTTCTGCTTTCTTACCTCGCTTCGGTTTTCCTTTTTGCTCCTCTGGATAATCTATAATATACTCTTTCCCATCAGATGTATTCTTTAGAATTAATTGCATTTCTAAAGCATCTGCAATTTCAACTAATTCCAATGTCGAAAAATTATCTCGGTTCATTTTATTATTAAAGTTCTGCTTTGTAACATTCGTTTTCTCTGCTAACTCAACTTGTGTCACATGTTTATCTTCTAAAATCGCTTTAATAACTTCTTTTGCTGACATATAAACATCTCCCATATCTATTTTCACCTCCATTATATCCTATAACCTCTATTTTTACAAGTAAACTTATTGATGTAATCAGCACCAACATATTTTTATGCCGATGCTGATATATTTTACAACATTCCCTTTAATAATCTATGTACTATCTTCCATAGTATTCTTGCAGAAAGTAATTCAATGTTTGGTATACTCTATCAGCTAATTTGTCAACCATCTTCGTCATCTCTGGCATAAGTGCTTTTTTCAAATCATCCATATTACCTATATGTATTGCCACTCTATTTCACCTCTTTTCTTTTGCCAATAAAATGCCTCTTTCAAAGCATGGTATATATACGCTATTAAATCATCGTATATAGCTCAAATTTGCTTCGAAATGTTATTAACGTTAATTTCCTTACCTAGATATATTTAGGCACTAAAATAAGCCTACAATCAATCATATTCCTACAATTGATTATAGACTTATGTTAATGTCTAAATATTAAATTGATACTTCGTCCTTCTAAACAAATATGAATAAAGTCGCAAACTTTTCGTGAATGACTTTGGTAAGATATTTTACCAAAATCCATACCAAATCTTTACCAAAATTGGTGTGATAAGATATGATATTTTACGATACTTTATGATACTCTCTTTATATCACTCAATCATCACTAAAATAGCTGATTTTACTATGTTTCTAAGGACTTTTCAACTAATAGTCTAAACGCTTAGTTTCCAGCCATCTGCTTTGCAACTTCTTCTGCAAAGTTCTCTTCCTTCTTCTCGATACCTTCACCTGTCTCGAAACGAACGAAGTTCTTTAATGTAAGCTCTGAACCTGTAGCCTTTGCAACCTCAGCGATGTACTGAGCTACTGTCTGCTTACCATCCTCAGCCTTAACGTATGTCTGCTCTAATAAACAGATATCCTTAAGCTGCTTCTTTATACGTCCATCAACAAGACCTAAGAAAATCTTGTTCTCAATAATTTCAGCCTTGTCAGCCATAGCAAGCTCTGCTAATGCTGCCTTTGCTTCCTTTGAAAGGAAGTTTGGTAAATACTTCAAATCGTTCTTCTTTTCTTCGTATGCAGCAACATCTTCAGCACTCCATACATTTCCGCTAATAGCCTTCTCAAGTAAGCCCTTTAAGATTGGAACTGGAAGTGTAAATGTATCATTTAAAGCACTATCAATTGTTATCTCTCTCATCTTATCAAGCTCTTCTGCTGAGATTTCATCCTTTGTAGCATACTTTGGACTAAGAGCTGCAATCTGCATTGCGATATTCTTAAGAGCATCCTTAACTTCATCGCCTGTATTAGCTGTATCAGCCTCTACTAAAACACCAATCTTACCACCAGCGTGGATATATGGAACAACTACGCCGTTTGTATTAATCTTCTCAAATCTTCTGATTGTAAGGTTCTCACCGATAACAGCGATCTTGCTTACTAATTCTTCCTTAACTGTCTTAGACTCATCCTTGATAAACTTTTCTTCTGATAAAGCTTCAACAGTTGTTGCATCAGATGCAATAATCTGCTCTGCGATATCAGCTACGAATGTTCTAAATGTATCATTTTTAGCAACGAAGTCTGTTTCTGAGTTTACTTCTACGATTGCTGCCTTGTTTCCATCAACATAAGCAAGAACTGTACCTTCAGCTGCGATTCTACCAGCCTTCTTAACAGCTGTAGCCTCACCCTTCTTTCTTAATACTTCAACTGCCTTATCGAAATCACCCTCTGTCTCAACAAGAGCATTCTTACAAGCCATAACGCCTGCGCCTGTCATTTCTCTAAGTTGTTTAACCATAGATGCTGTAATTTCCATCTCTTAGATACCTCCATAATATAATTATATAAAATGAACATTATCAGTGTCCTTACTCCAAACCTAACTGTTGTTTCAGGAACACTGACATTATTCTGAATCTTCTCAAACAATACGACTATTATTAAGCCTCTGTTGTCTCTTCTACTGTTTCCTCAACGTCTACAGCTTCACCCTGATTAGCCTCGATAACAGCATCAGCCATCTTAGAAACGATAAGCTTAACTGCTCTGATAGCATCATCATTACCTGGGATGATGTGATCTAACTCTTCTGGATCACAGTTTGTATCACCGATACCGATTAACTTAATACCAAGTGAGTGAGCTTCCTGTACACAAATCTTTTCCTTCTTAGGATCTACTACGAAGATAGCATCTGGGAGCTTCTTCATTTCCTTGATACCACCAAGGTTCTTCTCAAGCTTATCCCACTCCTTCTTTAACTCGATAACTTCCTTCTTAGGTAATACATCAAAGGTTCCATCCTCAGACATGGTCTCGATTGCATGTAATCTGTAAATACGGGATTGGATGGTCTTGAAGT
>JAFQMS010000011.1 GCA_017396145.1 Lachnospiraceae bacterium | reverse complement strand
TCTTCAACAGCCTGTTCAATGCGTTCTTCAACAGCCTGTTCAATGCGTTCTTCAACAGCCTGTTCAATGCGTTCTTCAACAGCCTGTTCAACGCGTTCTTCAACAGCTTGTTCAATGCGCTTTTCATAGTCTTTTTCAAATATTTTCATTCGTGCATTATACATTTCCTCAAGCCTATGGTCTAAATATTCTTCCATTGTCATATATTTTTCACCAACTTCCCTATTATTCTTTACATCATTAATAATAGATTGAATACTTCGTAATTCTGAATCGATTGCATTAGCATCGCTGGTAGAAGAGAAGTATCTTAATAAGGTTCTTACTTCATCAGTTCCACCAAGTTCTCCATCAGTATATAAAAAAATTCTGGTTACACCCTCATTATATACTAAGTCAGGGTTCTCAACCACCATATTTTTAACTGTATAAATCATTCTATTGTCACCAAAGGGGTCGTAAGGAAGTATCCATATAGAAAAATATTCAGGAAGCTTATCATAATCAGATGATGTACCAAGATATTTGGTATCTGTTAGGGAAAGATAATATCGGTTTCTCTTAGCAAGATGTGGTTCTTTATAAGAGTTCGGTTCTATATCATATATGCGAATCAATTGCTCTTTATTGTATTCACGAACATGTATATCTAATCGAATGCCTTTTTTACCAATGTCTGTACCCTTATATTGCTTTTCAGCATCAACCTGGATATTCTCCGTATTAATTCCTAATACCCTTCTGATTATAATTTTGGCAATGAGCTTAGCATTCTCTGGATTCTCTGTAGCTGCGCTAAATAGAAATGAATCCAATAGATTAAGCTCCTGCAATGAGACTTTAGATAGATTAGTTTCATTTTGCATAAGCGCTCCTTTCCAGAAGCGATACTTGTATGGTACTAGTATACATTGTTACAAACAAAAAGTCAAGTTAAATTTGTATAAAACAATGATATGGTGTAGATTGCGAATGTAGTTATTCTAGACATATATTCTGGCATAATGTATTAATATTCTGACAAAATAATGAAAAATATATATAGTGATATATCCCCACAATTAATCTGCAATGTGATATACTATAAGAATAAAGAAACCTCGAAAAAATATGGAGAAACATTAGGAGAATATATGTCAAATAATACACCATGGTCTGTTTATCCAAGACCACAAATGAAAAGAGAACTCTATAAACTTTTAAATGGAAAGTGGACTGTTAATGGAAGTAATATTATTGTTCCATTTCCGCCACAGTCAGCACTATCAGATTATAGTAAAAGTTGGGAAGAAGTTGAAGATGAACTTGTTTACGAATGTGATTTTGCAATACCTGAAAGTTTTGTTAAGGACAGGATATTACTTCACTTTGGTGCTGTGGACCAAGTGGCGCAGGTATATGTTGATGGAGAATATGTTGGTAAACATGAGGGCGGATATTTGCCGTTTTATTTTGATGTAACTAATCAGGTTTTTGCCTATAAGGATAAAACACATCATTTAAGAGTTGTTGCCATTGATACTCTTTCAAAGAATTATCCATATGGAAAGCAATGTCGCAATAGAGGTGGTATGTGGTACACTCCTGTGAGTGGAATATGGCAGAGCGTGTGGCTGGAAAATGTGCCTAATGTTTATATAGATAGTTTAGCAATAACTCCAGATATGCAAGGAGTAGAGATTGAAGTGTGCACAGCAGGTAAAACATGTTGCACAAAGAATGAAAACCTAAATGTAGAGCCGGTTCACAACGCCAAAGTATGTATTTTTCTTGAAAATGGAGACACTCTTACAAAACATTTTGAAGGTGGCAAGGTAAGAATAGACTTATCAGAGACTTTAAGTGATAATGGCAATAAGATTAACCTAAAACTTTGGGATATGGACAATCCTTATATTTACGATATGAAGGTGCAAATAGGTGAAGATGAAGTTGCAAGTTATTTTGCCCTACGAAAAATTGAGATTATAGAAGTAAATGGCATTAATAGAGTATGCCTTAATGGAAAACCGATATTTTTAAATGGAGTGCTTGACCAGGGTTATTTTGCAGATGGAATATATCTGCCGGAAGAGTTTGAAGAATATGAAAGAGATATTCTTAGAATGAAGGAACTTGGAATTAATGTTTTGCGAAAGCATATTAAGATAGAACCTGAGATTTTTTATTACTATTGTGACAAACATGGTATGTTAGTGATGCAGGATATGGTTAACAGTGGACCTTATTCTTTTATTAAAGATACGGCACTTCCAACAGTGGGCTTTAAAAGGTTGAATGACAGGAAACGAAAAGATAAAACTAATCCTCAGGATGATTTTAGGAAAAAGTTTTTTGAGCAACATATGAGGGATACAATAAAGCATCTATATAATCATCCGTCGGTGGTCCTCTATACTATTTTTAATGAGGGCTGGGGACAGTTTGACAGTGACAGAATGTATGAAATTGCTAAAGAATTAGATGCAACAAGGCTGTATGATTCTACATCAGGTTGGTTTGCGGGAAGTAAAAGTGATTTTGATAGTGAGCATGTATACTTTAGAAACAAGAAGTTAAAGCCTGGCAAAAGACCAATGCTTTTGTCAGAGTGCGGGGGTTTTACCTATAAGGTGGACGGACATTGTTATAACCCTGATAAAAGTTATGGCTATGGTGCCTGCAAGAGTAGTGAAGAACTTACTGACAGGATAATTGACATGTATGAGAAAATGGTATTTCCTGCAATCAAGGAAGGACTTTGTGGAGTAATCTACACCCAACTAAGCGATGTAGAGGACGAGATAAATGGACTATACACCTATGACAGGAAGGTTTGCAAGGTTGATAAGGAGAAGATGTGCGCGTTGGAGGAGAAGATATGTCAGATATGCAAAGAAGAGTATTAGAATTACATAGTGGTTGCATAGTTTTGAATCACATTGAATAAAAGTAATGATTTTAGTGCACAAATAAAAATATTGAAAAATAAATATTGATTTGCTAAAATGTATCTACGGAAAGTACCCGTGACAGGGTGGTAGTCTCCCAGGTTATGACGCTGATTTTTTGCAGAGTACATAAGAAGGGAGGTGGCGCTAATGACAGCTTATGAAATCATTTCGATTTTTCTAGGGATATTAGGTTTACTGATATCTTTTGGTAGTTTTGTTATTGCGTTGCTTGTCTTTCTTCATAAGAAAAGCAAGCGTAAATAAAAATGCCTATCCTGTCTGGCACACAGGATAGGCGACGTCCGTAAGGACAACTATAGTCGTCATAACTTGTAGCATCCACTATTGGAGCGGGTGCTTTCTTTTAATCATAATAACAGTTTATAAGAGAGATTTCAAGAGTTTTTGATATTTATAGGAGAAGATATGTCAGATATTAAAGAGTTAGAGATGAATCTAAAGGATGAAGAATGGCCTCTTGAGTATATAGACCATGATAGGTATATAGCAAGGGCAATAGTAGTTGATGATGAAGGTTATTATTATTTCGTTAGGGCACGCAGAGATGATGATTTTGGTAAGGCAGTGCTCATAGAAACATCAGGTGGTGGAGTAGAAGATGGGGAAGATTTGGAGATAGCAATTAAGAGAGAACTTAAAGAGGAATTAGGAGCAGATGTTGATGTGCTATGTAAGATAGGGGTTGTAAGAGACTATTATAATGTGATTCACAGACATAATATTAATAACTATTATCTATGTAAGGTAAAATCCTTTGGTGATAAGAATCTGACACAGGATGAGATAGAATGTTTTCATTTGTCCACATTAAAGTTGACATATGATGAGGCTGTTAAGGAATATGAAAAGTGCTCAACGACCAAAATAGGCAGACTTGTGGCAAATAGAGAATTGCCAGTGCTACGAGCTGCGAAAGAGATTATTGGGAAGTAGGAGGAAAACATATGAACCACTTAGAAGATTACTACTCAAATTACGATGAAGAGGGAAGGTTAGTCAGTAAGCATGGTCAGGTAGAATACTTAACCACGATGAAATATATACATGAGTGTCTTGGAGAAGGAACTAATAAGAGAATACTAGAGGTAGGCGCAGGGACGGGAAGATATAGCATTGCCCTTGCGAAAGAAGGATACAAGGTAGATGCACTAGAATACACTAGTCATAATCTTAGTATTTTGAATTCAAAGATTACTGAGGATTTAAACATTACAACACATCATGGAAATGCTATGGATTTATCAAGATTTGCAGATGAAACATTTGACATAACCTTTGTGCTTGGACCAATGTATCATCTATATACCAAGGAGAATAAGAGTAAGGCTTTGGAAGAGGCAATTCGAGTTACCAAGAAAAATGGGCACATTCTAGTGGCATATTGTATGAATGAAGCGTGTATAATTCAATTTGCTTTTAAAGAGGGAAAACTATGGAAGTGCTTTGAGCATAACAAGCTAACTGAGGATTTTCACTGTATCTCAGATGAAACAGATTTGTTTGAAATAGTAAGGCTAGAAGATATCAACGAACTTAATGAACAATTTGCACAAATACAAAGAGTGAAAATTGTGGCAGCAGATGGAGCCACCAACTATATGCGAGAATGTATAGACGCTATGGATGATGACACATTTGATATGTGGATGAAATACCATTTAACCACATGTGAAAGAATGGATTTGATTGGAGCAACTAATCATAGTTTGGATATTTTGAAGAAACATTAAAAAATGTAGTACTATATACAGAGTTGTGGTAAAATATACAGAAGAGGTAATGAAGTGGAGGTACATGAATGATGAAACTGAAAAAATTATGGAAAATAACAGTTTGCATGATGATAGCATTTCTTTTGATTGGCCTTTTTCCAACAAAAGCTTATGCTATGCAAGTTTTTGTTAAAACATTGTCTGGCAAACATATTACCCTTGAAGTAGAACCTACGGATAGAATAGAAGAAATAAAGGCAAAAATACAAGATAAGGAGGGAATATCACCCGATAAACAGGTTTTATTTTTTGCTGGATGGCAATTAGAGGATGGGAATACGCTTCAAGATTATTCCATTCAAAAAGATTCTACTATTCAATTGAGTTTAAAAGGAAGTTTAAGTGTCACTGCCTATGCTACAAAAGACCAGCTTATGGGTGATACATTTGCACCGAATGCAGAAGGAATAAATCAAAATATTGGTAAAATAGCATTTGGAAAAAAATCAGATGGAACGACAGTGCAGGAGTGGTACATCTTAGGTAAGGATAATGGTGTATCAGGTGATAATATGGCAATTTTTGCCGCAAGTCCTATAGCAACTGAACAGAAGTTTAGTTTAGATACATCTAATAAGGCATATAGTTACAGTGCAGGAACTGGATATGGTGAGAATGCGGGTAGTATAGAAGTATATGCAAACCACTACGGAGCAAGTGACCTTCGTGCAGCACTGCAGAGTATGGTTACAAATACAAACTATTTCACCACAGCCGAACAGGGATTGATGAATATTACTACAGTGACAACGAAGGATATGAAGAATGATGTAGACTATATCACCGCAGGCAAGTTATATTTACTGGCAGCAGATGGTGCTGGTCCTTCGTACACAACTATAAAAGCAGGAAGCAGTGACAGTATAAAACTTGCCAAGGATAGTTATTGGAGTGTCAGCGGAGATTGGTTATTCCTTCGTTCACCTAGCGATACTTATAATGGCGGTGTGTTGCTTGCTTATACGGGAGAATATGCCCTCGGCGGCAATGTCAGCAACAATTACTCTGTTCAGCCCGCTTCCAATCTGAATCTGTCATCTGTTCTTTTTGCATCGGCTGCAACATCAGATGTTGCGTCAGGAACAATTGAAGAAGATGATGCTATGATACTTCGCTTGGATGGAAGTAGTAAGAATATTGGTTTAGTTACCTATAACATAACAACTGGTGATATCAAAATAACAAAGGGAAGTACATGGGGAAATGTTGCCCTTGTTGTACAGGGGAATGATGGAACAAAGGATTGGTATTACAGCAAACAGATTACAGGAACAGAGGTTGTGAACACTTCGGAAATTAAATCAACATTTAATTTATCGGAAGAAGTGGATTTGTCTATGTGTAAAATCTGGTTGGAAACAACAGAAGATAACATAGTATATGCAGTTAATGCAGATAAAGAGATTGAAAAAATCAATTCTACATACGTGACCAAAGAACAGTTAATGAACTCATTCAGTCCATATAGTAATGGAACCGCAGTAAATATCGGGAAGATTAAGCTTGGTAAAGACTACCAGGATAATCCTTTAGAATGGTATATCTTGGGAAGGGATAGTGGTGTGCAGGGTGATAACACAGCTATTTTTGCAGTGAGTCCGATTGTTGTAGGAGAAGTGTTTAAAAATGTAAGTCAGAATAACTATTTATATGAGGGAGTAGCGGTATATCAAAACCATTACGGAGCAAGTGATTTACGAGAGAAATTAAATGATATGATAGCAGATAATAACATGACGTACTTCACAAATACAGAAAAGTTATTATTGCAGGCGACAACCGTTACTACAAAAGATATAAAGAATAACACATCTTACAATACTAATGATGTTCTCTATGCTTTACATGGAGAGGAGTATGCCAGTGTAATATATGCGGGAAGCAATAATAACAAGGTGATACCAAAGGATACCTATTGGAAGAAACCAGATTGGTTCTGGCTTCGTACACCTAATATGTCATCTGAGGAATACGGTTTTGTGACTGTTCCAAATTCCTATGTTCAGCACTATATGGTAAAATATGGGCATGGGGTTCAGCCTGCTTCCAATCTGAATCTGTCATCTGTTCTATTTGCATCTGCTGCAACATCAGATGTTGCGTCAGGAACAATTGAAGAAGATGATGCCATGACACTTCGCCTAGATGGAAGTGGAAAGAATATTGGTACAGCCATATATAACGACAGTAAAATTGAAGTAACAAAGGGAAGTACAAATAGTACAGTATCCCTCGTAGTACAAGGTAACTATTCAGGTGGAGCTATAGAGACCGAATGGTATTATAGTAAAGTAATTTCAGGAAAAGAAACAATCAGCAAACAAGATATTTTGAATACTTTATCTAGTTTAATGAGTGAAGGTATATATATTAACTATATTAACCTTGAGGATTGCAAAATTTGGCTTGAGGTTACACAAGACAATACCATTTATGCACAAATGGCAACAGAAACACTTTTTATTGACAGAGTAGATGTAACCATTGATACTCCAAAAGGAAATATACCATTTGACACCACAGCAGAATGTATCACGACAGGTGTAGAGAGTGTCAGTGTTAAGTGGACAGATACGGATGGTAATGAACAAAGCACAAATGCGAATTTCTACCCTTGGACATATATTGTGATTTTTACGTTTACAGCAGAGGATGGATATACATTTTCATCAACGCCGGAAGTTGTAATCAATAATGGAGATATTATGCTTGAATATGACGGAGTTACTCTAAATGCTGATGGAACTTTAAGTGTAAAGTCGTATGATGTGCTTTCAGCAAAGGATAAACTTATAAGCATAACGGCACCACAGTCAATTACAGTGGCAAATGGAACTGCATATGGAGACATGGGGCTTCCAACAACAGTAACAATTGTAACAGAAGGAAATACATTTACAACAGCAGATGTTACATGGAATACAACAATTCCTGCAAGTGGAAGTTATGACCCTGCAGTATTAACAGAACAGACAGTAACATTAGATGGAACAGTGACATGCCATACGTTTGTAGATGCAAGTGGAGTAGAACTTAAGACAACAATCAATATTACAATCAGTGCAGTTGGAATTGTAGGAGCACCTACAGTAAATCCGGTTGCAGGAACTTATACAGAGAATCAAACAGTTGTCCTTACATCTACAACAGATGGAGCAACCATTTATTACACAACAGACGGAACAACTCCAAGTAAAACAAATGGTACAAAATATACAACACCTATCATAGTGTCAGGTGTAGCAGGACAGAGTGCAGAAACAATAATCAAAGCAATTGCTGTAAAGGATGGTATGCAGGATAGTTCTGTGGAAACATTTGTATATACGATAAACCTTCCGACACCAGAAATAGACTCTGTTGAGTACGAAATTGTTGAAGGAGAAGATGAAACATGGCTTCTTGATTCAGATGGAAATCTGACAATAAAAGGTAATGGAGATTTCTCAAAGTTTGTAGGTGTTAAAGTAGATGGAAACTTAATTGAAGCAAAAAACTATACTGCAAAAGAAGGTTCAACTATTATTACATTAAAAGCAGAATACTTAAATACATTATCCGTAGGTAGTCATATTTTTGAAATTGTATGGGATGATGGTTTGGCAAGTACAAACTTTACAGTCGAAGAAACAGATACACCGGATGATGACGGTGAAGAAACTAATCCAGATGATGACGGTGAAGAAATCAATCCAGATGATGACAGTGAAGAGATTAGCCCAGACGACGAGAGTGAAGAGATTAATCCAGACGACGAGAGTGAAGAGATTAATCCAGACGATGAGGGTGAAGAAATCAATCCAGATGATGAGATGGGAAAAGATGATGTTCCAAATACTGGTGACACAACAAATCCATTTTGGCTCATTTTATTGTTGGTTAGCGGAGCAGGAATACTACTTACCGGAAAAAGTAAGTGTGATTTAAAAATCAAAGATTAAAGGCAGAATGATGCAATGCAACTTATGAGATTTCTAGATTGAAAGGAATAAAAAATGGTTATTTATTTTTCAGGTACAGGAAATAGCAAATCTGTAGCAATGCAGATGGCCAAAGCGACCAAGGATAATGTTAAATCAATTACAGATATGGATGGTACTATTAATTTGCAACAGGGAGAATACTTGGGGATTGTGATACCTACATATTTCTACTGGGTACCAAGTGTTGTGAAAGAATTTCTTGAGAATGTGAAAATAGAGTGTAGTGAAGATGTATATATCTATTGTATTGCAACCTGTGGTGGAACAAGTGGGCAGGCAAGTCAAATGGTTGGGAAACTATTAAAGAAAAAAGGAAAGTGTGTAAATGCGTATTTTGATATTGTGATGCCGGATAACTGGACACCAATGTTTAATGCTAATAATTTAGAGGAAATCTCTCGTGTTCTTGAAAAGGAAAAACCGCAGATTGACAGGATTGTGGAGCATGTTTTAAGAAAGGAAAATGGTAATTTTGTAAAGCATAAACTACCATTTACATTAGCTAAAATGGCATCTCTTCTTTATGAGCCATCAAGAAAAACAAGCCATTTACATGTGGAAAGTCAATGTGTTGGATGTGGAATTTGCGAAAAAAACTGTCCGGTTAAAGCCATAGAGATTCGAGACGGGAAGCCAGTATGGGTAAAAGATAAATGCACAATGTGCCTGGGATGTTTGCATAGATGTCCTGCATTTGCAATTCAATATGGAAAGAATACGAAGAAACATGGACAGTATAATCATCCATAGGGAAAAAGAGTGGAACCATTTACCAAAATACATCGTCTAAATTATAAACAATAAATGAAATGGAGAAATGTATTATGAAAAAAATGGTTTATAGACAGTACTTATTATTATTGATCGTGATTCTTATGGTAGGAATGACTGGCTGTGGAAAGAAGAAAGAGGATAGTACTAAACAGGCGGAAGTATCAAAAAAGACAGAAGTACCAAAGGAATCAAAAATTACAGGAGAAGTAGTACAGTATTCTTTTAGTCAAATAGTTGTTACTTACGATGAAGAAACTAAGGAAGAGAAAGAGATAGTGCCTTATGCTCTCGTAAAAGATTATGAAACATGGGAACAACTTGCTAAAGATTCTCCAAGTATAGGTCTGGCTGAAAGATTTGCCAAAGGAAAGTATAATGAAGAATTCTTTGAGGATAATATTCTAACTTATTATATAACCACTACTTCTGGGGGGATGCAGTATGAATTTGATGGAGTGACATTTACGCAAGAAGAGGGAAAAAAGATACTTAATATACACTTAACATATACAGAAGAAACAATTGTGAATTCATTAGCAGGGTATTATGTGTTTGTGGAGATGGAAAAAGATGAAAAAATTGAAATAGACGAAATAAAACTGGATACAAGTTGCAGAAATTAATTTGATTATCTTTATGGAAATGGTACAATAAGAATATATTTTTTTTAAGGAGTATTATGTGATACTTTGGGATGGAGAATCATATGAGTGAAGTGAGCAAGACAGAGATATTTCTAGACAAGTATAAACAACTTGAAAATGTTATTAAAGCAGAATTCAATCTTGGTAAGAATGATTCAGCTATGAATTATCTTATAAGACAGAAACCATTTAGAGAATATGAAAATGAACTTGATTTATGCAGAGAAACAAGAAACCTTCTTTCTCATAATCCTAAGTTTAATGGAGCATATGCAGTTGAACCAAGTGAAGAATTAATAAGTTTTATTGATAGAATAATTGACAAGATAGAGAATCCTTTAAGAGCTAAGGATGTAATGGTTCCCAAGAATGTATTGTGTTACAGACATATGAATGCAAGTGTAAGGGAGGCAATGATAGCTTTAAGGAACAATTCTTATAAATATATCCCTATCTTAGAAGATGGTATGCTTGCAGGTATTTTTGGCGCAAAAACTATGTTAGATATTTTGATTGATAAGAACATACAGGGTATAGATGATAGTATGACATTTGCAGATGTACGCAAGTTCCTTTCATTAGATAACATAGAAAGAGGAGAGATTAGGTTTGTGTCTCAGGATGTGTTAGTCAGCGATATAGGTAAGATGTATAGAAAATCTTCAGAACACAAGGAAAGAATCAATCTGATATTCGTAACAGCAAACGGAAAGATTACCGAAAGAGTGTTGGGAATAATTACTCCGTGGGAGATAGCTGCTGAAATAGATAGGTAAATTTTAATCATTCTCTAAGATATAATGAAAATATTAAGTGTAAAATAGCCAATGTAACTTACAAAAGAATGTAAGTATGGTAATAAAAAAGGAATGGAGAAATGAAATGAAAAAACACTTATTATTAGCTTTGTTGGTGGTTTGCTTTGCAGCATTTATGATGACAGGCTGTGAATTGCTAGAGGAAAAGGAAGAAGAGATTGATAAGACAAAAGGGGTAATTAGTCTTGAGGGAACATATTGGATTCATGATAAGTTAAGGATGGGATATTATTTTAAAGATGGAGAAGTTTCTACAATTTACCTTAAGGAAATGACACAGGATAAGTATTCTATTAATGGTGATAATGTTAAAATAGCTAATGAGACTAAACATTTTGAAATATATGATGAGATATTACATATGGATGTCAATGGTGTGGAATTAGATTTTAAAAAAGGTAATGAAACTCAGTTTTATGATTTGATGAAAGAAGAGGCTGAAAAGCCACAGCCTGAAAAAGACGATAAAGATGATACTTCGTCTAATGTGGAAAGTTCAGAGTTAGAAGGTACTTATTGGCTTAATGAGGAGTTGTTATTGGGTTACTATTTTAAAGATGGAAAGGCTAGTTTTATTTCCTTCGGTAAGGCAGGAGAACTTGGATATAAATTAGAAGGTAATAAAATTGTATTTGATAATAGCATTACAAGTGATCCAACAACATATTCAATTTCAGATTCAGTACTTAAACTTACAAGTGGCGGAATAACATTAGAGTATAAAGCGGTTACAGAAGAAAAATACAAATCTTGTATTTCTTAATTTAGTCATATTATTAAATTAGAGCATATATATTATGAAAGACTTATTTTATCGAAAAGATAGAATAAGTCTTTTTTGTGCGGGAAAATAATAACTATAGTTGGTGAAACAACACATAAACACAACTATAGTTGGTTGAATACTAATTATATGTATGAGATAATCTGTATATGGACAGTAGTTCATGAAAACGATTAATTGTATTGAGTCCTGTTCAACAGAAGTTGCATAGAACACCTCCCCTCTGTTTTATAACAACTCTCTGTTGGAGATGGACACAGGGTTTACTTGTGAGGAGAGTGGTGTTATTTGGCTGATTCTTGTGGAAAGATATCAGAGATATACAAGAATTATCATAGATTAATTATGTCAGTTGCCATGAAGGTATATAGGGACAAATATTATGCACAGGATGTTCTTCAAGACACGATGCTTAAGTTATCTCAAAGTTCAGTATTAGAAAGATTATCCTGCATGAATAATCAGGAACATATAAAGAATTATATAATGAGAATTGCAAGATGTAGAGCTATTGATAGATATAATGAACTAATACAAAACAAGGATATGATTAGCATTGATGAATGTTATGATAACACTGGATGTAAGAAGGAATTAATAACTCATTTTGTAGATTGCATTGAGAACAGAGAAAGAATAAGCATTATTATAGAATGCATAGATAGTATGCCAGATATATATAAGCAAGTAATAAAAGATAAGGTGTTTGAACAGATGGACACAGCATATATTGCTAATATGTATGGAATCACTGAAGCATCTGTAAGAAAAAGATTTCAAAGGGCTAGAAAGATTTTAATGAATAAACTGGTGCAGGTTAAGATAATTGAAGAACGTGAGTGTAGAAAACTGGGATATTAAGTGAATTGCTGCTGCGGATAAAGAAGATAGATAAGTGTAAAGATTATATAAGAGTTGGGAATGTAGAGTTAGAAGTGTGGACATGTGCCTTAAATAAGGCACATGTTTTTTAAAATAAAAATAATTAGTGTGAGAGTTATGGAAGATAGAAAAGTGGTCATAACCACCACACTAGATGTTAAGACACTATCATTTCCCGTGCTTGATGCCATAATATAACAACTTGCTGTAGTAGGTGCTGCGAGCATAATCATTAGTGCAACTAGTTTTTGGTCTCTGAATCCTAGCATAACGGCTATAGGAAGAAATATGGCTGGTTGAAGAACTAGTTTTATAGCACTAGATATAATTGTTGGTTTTAGTTTTGCAATTGCTTTTCTTCCCTCAAAACCTGCTCCTATTGCTATTAATGCCATAGGGGTAGCGATTGATGCAATATTTGATAAGGTTTTGTCGATAATAAAAGGAAAGTCTATTTTCAATAAAGATGCAATAACGCCGGCAAATATAGCAATTATTATTGGGTTCGTAATAATGTTTACAAAAGCAGATTTGAGACTCTTTTTTGAACCGTTATTGGATTCAAATGTTAATACAATTACCGAATATATATTATATAGAGGTACTGTCCCAACAATCATTAGGGGAGCCATTCCTGAAGAACCATACATATTTTGAATAAAAGCTACACCAAGAACAGCGGCGCTGCCACGAAATGAGGCTTGTACAAATGCGCCAGTTATGGATTTATCCTTAATACATTTTTTAGAGATTCCCCATATACTAAAAAAACTCACAGTAGTGACAAGAGCACAGAAAAGTACATATTTTAAGTCAAATACCTGGATAATATCAGTTTTTGAAATATCAATAAATAATAAGGCGGGAAGGGTTAGTATATAGTTTATTCGATTAGTTATTGATACAAATTCATTAGTTGTAATTTTGAACCTTTTTAAAAAATATCCTATTACTATAAGTAAAAAAACAGGAAAGGTGGCATTTATACTAAAAATAAAACTATTCATCTTCGTCTCCATTTTAAGAATGTTTTGTTATTTCTAACAAGCAGTTATTATAATACTATTTTTAAGGAATGTCTACGGTAATGAGAGGTAAGTGAAGATTGAGGAGGAATTAGTGGTGTTGATGAACTGGAATTAGATGTAAAAAATATGTAGATATTAATCGTATTTTAATGTCGATATATTGAAAAAGAGTGAATAAATTGTTATTATAAAAACAGAATTGTATCTCAAAATGATAAGGAGATGATGGATATATGGAAACTCTATTCACTTCATGTTTTGTTATAGGTGTTGTTATAACAGTGCTCTCATTTATTGTGGGAAGTGCTTTTGACATCGCCGGAGTAGATGGAATTGATTTAGATGTAGCAGGTGTGGACATTAATATTCCACTTAGTCCAGTAGTCTATTTATCGTTTTTAACGGTATTTGGTGCAACAGGGATGATACTTTTAAAGAACAGCGATTGTTCTAATGGAGTTGTTTTGCTGATATCAGCAGTTGCAGGTGTAGTTGTTGCTACTGTTTTATATAAAGGCATAGTATCACCATTAAAGCGTGCACAAAATACAAGTGCTCCAGATAGAGAAGAATTAATAGGCCTTATGGCGGAAGTGAATGAAACGATTCTTCCGGGAAGATTTGGAGAGATAAGATACACAATTCACGGTAATAGTTTTACATCTCCGGCAAAGTGTGTTAACGAAGAGATAAAGTTAAAAGAAGGAACAAAGGTTACAATATGTCTTATTAAAGATGAGGTATATTATGTTACTTTAAAAACTGAAAAAGAAAATGACGCACAGAGTAAAGATGAATAATTAAGTTTAGAAAGGAATAGGATATGGAGACATTAATTATTGTTGGAATTGCAGTGGGTGTTGTTGCATTATTGATAATAATGATACTCACAATGTGGAAGAGAGTTCCACAAGATAAAGCATTAGTTATTACAGGTTTAAGAAAGAAAGTTATTTCAGGTGGTGGTGGATTTGTTATTCCACTATTAGAAAGATCAGATAAGATTTCTCTTGAAAATATGAAGATAGAAGTCAGAACTGAAGGAGCTCGTACAGAACAAGGTGTTGATATCAGAGCAGACGGTGTTGCGGTTATTAAAGTAAAGAGCGACAAAGAATCTATTCTTTCTGCAAGTGAGCAGTTTAATACAGGTACTGAAGATCAGACAATTGAAGTAATAAAAGATACTGCTAAAGACGTACTTGAAGGTAAACTTCGTGAAATCATCTCTAAGATGACAGTAGAAGAGATTTATAAGGATAGAGAAGTATTTGCTTCACAGGTTCAAGAGGTTGCGGCAGTTGGTCTTGCACCTATGGGACTTGAATTAAAAGCATTTACAATTAGAGATATCTCAGATAAGAATGGATACTTAGAAGCTCTTGGTAAGCCAAGAATTGCAGAAGTTAAGAAAGATGCTGCTATTGCAGAAGCTGAAGCAGCTAAAGAAGCAAAGATAAGAACATCTGAATCTGAACGTCTTGGTGCTGAGGCAAAACTTTTAGCAGAAACTCAGGTTGCTGCCGCAGCAAAGGACAAAGAGTTAAAGATTCAAGCATATAGAGAAGAACAAGAAACTGCTAAGGCTAAAGCAGACTTGGCTTATGAAATTGAAAAGAACAAGGTTGCTAAAGAAGTTACTGAGACTGCAATGTTGGTTGAGATAACCAAAAAGGAAAAAGAAATTGAAGTTCAGACTCAGGAAGCAGTAAGAAAAGAAAAAGAACTTCTTGCTACTGTAAGTAAGTTGGCTGATGCAGAAAAGTATAAGGTAGAAAAGAATGCTGAGGCTGCACAGTACAGATTAGAAAAAGAAGCAGACGCAAAGAAGTACTCAGAACTTAAGAATGCAGAAGCTATTTCTCTTGCAATTAAAGTAAAAGCAGAAGCAGAAGCAGAGGCAATAAGAATTAAGGGTGAAGCAGAGGCTACAGCAATCTTAGCAAAGGGTGCAGCGGAAGCAGAAACCATGCAAAAGAAAGCGGAAGCATACAAACTTTATAATGATGCAGCGATTACCCAGATGGTTATTGAAAAACTTCCAGAGATTGCAAATGCAATTGCAAGTCCATTAGCAAAGACAGAAAAGATTGTGGTTATTGATAATGGAAATGGTGATGGTTCTAAAAATGGAGCAGCAAAAGTTACTGGATATGTTACAGATATAATTGGAACACTGCCAGAAACTATTGAAGCGATGACAGGTATTGATGTTATGAAAATAATATCTAATAAAATGTCTGGTCAGGATAGTTCGGTAGATGTTGTGGATGATATTGAATAGTAAATTTGACTATCTCTATAAGAATTGTATATTACCTTTAGGAGAAGGGTTGTAATGATATGAAAAAAATACTTATTGCTGATTGCGATATTGACAGTATTGTAAATCTCAAGCAGGTTTTTGAAAAGTTCGGGTATGAAGTTTTGCTAACCTCAAGTGGTAGGGAGATTCTAGAGTTAGCTTCAAAAGAAAGCCTTGAGGCTATAGTTATGGAAGTAGATTTGGAAGGCTTGGATGGATTGTCGGTATGTAAAGAATTAAGAAAAAAATCTAAGGTTCCAATAATATTCTTATCCGGAAGAAAAGCGTATTATCAGATAATCGTTGGTTTGGATAGTGGGGCAGATGATTATGTGACAAAACCGTTTTCTCCTGCAGAGGTGATGGCAAGGATTGAAGCTGTATTTAGAAGAATAGCTATGGAACACAAAGTTACTAAGAGTGAATCTATGTCAGAGTTAATGGTTATAGATAATCTGAAGATAAGCATGAAAGAGTTTGAAGTGTTTATTAATAATACAAAGATTAATCTTGCTAAAAGAGAAATAGAAACATTGTTTTTAATGGCATCAAATCCTAATAAGGTCTTTACAAGAGATAATCTTTTGGATAGTCTGTGGGGATTTGACTACTACGGAGACAATAGAACCGTTGATACACATATAAAAAGACTTAGAAAAAAACTTAGTGTAGAACAACATCCTAATTGGAAGATAGGAACCGTATGGGGAAAAGGATATAAGTTTGAAATTGGTAATAATTTTTAACTTAAAAGATTAATATATTATTGAAAATTAACATAGAATATATTATAATCAACTTATAGTTATTTAGTCCTAAATTACATGTTCGGAAGACGTAGTTTATAAGATGTAGCATCCTGGGATGTTCGATATCCCCTGATATTTTGAACCTACATTTATTTGAATGGGAGTCTTATATTTATCTGATTATGTCAAGCCTCCTTAGATAGTGGAAGACAGAGGCAGATTTGCGGATGCCCACCTAGCTGTAGCTAGGCGTCAAAATTCAGGCAACGGCATTTTGGGTTTTAAAAAGATTTTTATGGGCAGCTTAATTTAAGCTGCCTTTTTTAGAACAAAGAATATGTGTATTAGTAGGAGGAAAACATTATTATGAAAATGAGATATTTTATAACAGGTTTAATAGTGTTTCTTACAGGTGTAATTATATACTTGTATCCGATGATTCAGGACAAATATACGCAGCATCGTCAAGAAAAAATGGTTGATGAGGTTAGGGATGAAATCTATGAACAAATTATGAGTGGTAATTTAGGAAAAGATGACAATGACGACAAAAAAGAAGATAGCAATACACAAAGTGAAAATGATTTTGTAGAAATGGAATTGCAACAGGAAGATACACAGATAGACTACATAGAATCAGATGATGAGAATTTAAAGGGGCAAAAGATTATTGGAATAGTGGAGATAAAGAAGATAGAAGCGATATATCCCATTGTTGAGGGGACTAATAAGGATAATCTTCATGTAGCAATTGGACATATGGAAAAAACTTCAGGTATTGGCAAAAAGGGTAACTGTGCAATTGCTGGACACAGAGGAGGAGTATTAGGTCTGTTTTTTAAAAAACTGCATTTGCTTGAGAATGGAGATATAATTGAACTTACGGATTTAAATGGTAGGATTCATAAATATGAGGTATATGATTCGTTTGTTGTTGAACCAACCAGAATGGATGTTACATATAACAATGATCCTTACGAAAAAACAGTTACATTAATTACATGCGAAGATAATGGGACAAAACGACTTATTGTCAAAGGAAAGTATGTGGAAGATTAAAGAATAATCGACCTTGATAAAGAAATAACAAAAAAATGAAAAAAAGTGTTGACATATGATGATTTATAGAGTAATATGTGAATATGTTAATTAACTTAATAGTTTGTTGAAACACTTTTCAATGAAAAGGCAAACCTGTTGAAAGGCAGGGACGCAAAGCTAAAGGGTCTTTTAAATGATAGCCAGCTACCAAGGAGGAGTTTTTTTTATGCTATTTTGTTTATTAACTTGATCCCCTTTTAATAACTTCCGAATATATTAAACTACCCAAAAGAAAAGGCTCCCATATGGGAGTTTTTTTCGTTGGTAAAAAAGTATAAAGAATTATTCCTAACCCCCAATACAATTATTGAATTATTAGAAATGATAAAAAAGAAGAAAAGTGGGTTTACAAATTATTTCCAAAGTGATATAACTAAATTAGGTCTAACTTACTATATTATAGGATGGTTAGAGTAGTAAGAAGGGGGTGCACTTTGTCAATTTAATACGTTGCTAGTTTGGTATAGTGCTAATGTGGGTTAACCACGCTATCCCTAAAAAGCGAGGCTGAAAACAGGTACCTAACCCAGAATAATAGGAACAAAGGTTAACCACGTTTTTCCTAAAAAGCGAGGCTGAAAACAGGGTGTTCACACCTATATAATGTGAACAGATTTAATTATGCGTTAATTAGATGACCTGACGTAAGTCAAGAAGAATTCAAGGAGATTTTATTATGAATTTAAGGAAAAGAATTATTAGTGGAACAGCATTTGCAATAACATTAGCATTATCTTTAACATCAGTTAAAGTCGGTACTGCTGTTGCCGATGATAACATTAATGCAGAAGATAAAACAGAACTTGCATACTTCACAGCAAAACTTTTTGATTATGAACAGTCTACAAGAGACAGTGAAACAGGAGAGTTTTACAATGGAAAGTATGATGGCGATGTGGCTTTAACATCTAAGACAGATGAAGGATTAATACTTTTTAATCAGGATAATGAAAGTCCAAAATTAGGTGAAAAGCCAGGCAGACAAAACAGTTGGGAGAAAAAGTGCAAGTATAAGATTTATACAGGAATTGCAAAAGACACGTTTGTTGATGGCAAGTTTGCAGTTGCTGATGAATATACTGTAGTCTCAGGAAACAAAGTCGTTTCAGTATTTGATGAAGAATCAGAAGAATATGTAGGAAATTATAATTTACCATTTGAAAAAGATGATAATGGATATTACATATTTGATTCGTCAAAGAATCATGTAAAGGTTACTAGTAATTTAAATGATAATGGTAACTTTGATATGGAGAGAAAAGATTATGCTTCGCCAGTTGGTTTTATGCCATTCAATGATGCATTAGTTGGTAGTTCAGGTTCTGTATATATTCCGGGAGAAAAGAATTTCTACTTTGGAATGACAGTTACAGTTCCATTTGTTATGTCAGAAGATGGTAAGATTGAGACAAAAGACAATCAAAGAGAAGATATGACTTTTGAATTCTCAGGTGATGATGATATCTGGGTATTCATTGATGGGAAACTTGTATTAGATCTTGGCGGTGTTCATGACAGTGTAGATGGAACAATCAATTTTGCTACAAAAGAGGTAACAACTGTAGGAAACCATAAGTTGGAAGATGGAGAATTTAATTCATCTACAGTTGGAACAGACAAAGATGTTAAAGAAACAGTTACAATGGGTAGTGACGTTTTAAATAAATTAGAAAAAGGTGCGCATACAATTACTATCTGCTATCTTGAAAGAGGCGGTAGCGTATCAAATTGCAAGATGACATTCCGTCTTGAAAGTGAAATGCCAGAGGAACCACAAGAGGATCCAGAGGAGCCAAATGAAGATCCAAAGGAGCCAGAAGAGGATCCAGAGGAACCAAATGAAGATCCAAAGGAGCCAGAAGAGGATCCAGAGGAACCAAATGAAGATCCAAAGGAGCCAGAGGAGGATCCAGAGGAGCCTAAGGAAGAACCAAAGGAGCCAGAAGAAATTATAGAGGAAGAGATTATTCCTAATGATAAGAAGGATCCTGAACCAGTGTTTGCAGAGGATGTAGTTCCAGAGAAAAAACCAGAAGCAACGAAAAAACCTGAAGAGACTCCAGTTGCTCCAGAGCCAACAGCACCAGTTATCATTATTGAGGACGAGGATATTCCTTTAGCTGATGGAGATGAGCCATCTGATTCAGAAGAACTTGTTGATTCTAATGGAGAAGTTCTTCCACAGACTGGAACAGAATCAGAAGTTGTATTCTATGCTATTGGTATGATTCTTATGTTATCTGGATATGGTATGGTTAGATATTCTAGAAAAGCGATATAATACATAAATAATTGCAATGAAAGACGTAAACTTGTAAGGTTTGCGTCTTTTTTTTTCTTGTAATTTGCAAAGTATGTAGTTATAATAAGAATGTTTAAGTATATAGATAAATTGGGAAATTTTAGGCATTTCTCGTTTATAGGTTGGGTTACATACTATAATTTGAGTAATCCGACGGAATGGAGGAAAAGATGAAAGCTTATGTTGAGATGAGCAAAGAAGAGCTCATGAAAGAAAAAGAAGAATTGATGAAAAAGTACAAAGAGTATCAGGATTTAAACTTATCTCTTGATATGTCCAGAGGAAAACCTGGCAATGAACAGTTAGATATCTCACTGGATATGTTGGGAATAATTAATGATAAAGAAAGCATGAAATGTGAACAGGGAATAGATATTAGAAACTACGGTGTTTTAGATGGTCTTAATGAGGCTAAGGAATTAATTGGTGCTATGGTTGAGTGTCCACCGGAGAATGTAATTGTATATGGTAACTCAAGTCTTAATATTATGTATGACACAATTTCAAGATCATATACTCATGGTGTTATGGGTTCAACTCCTTGGTGTAAATTAGACAAAGTAAAATTCCTATGTCCTGTACCGGGATATGACAGACATTTTGCTATTACTGAGCATTTTGGTATTGAAATGATAGAAGTGCCAATGACTGAAAATGGTCCTGATATGGATATGGTTGAGGAATTAGTAAGTAAGGATGACAGCATTAAGGGTATTTGGTGTGTGCCAAAGTATTCTAATCCACAGGGTGTTTCATACAGTGATGAAACAGTTATCAGATTTGCTAACTTAAAGCCTGCTGCACAAGATTTTAGAATTTACTGGGATAATGCTTATGCAATCCATCATTTATATGAAGACAAGCAGGATAAACTTCTTAATATAGTAGAAGAGTGTGAAAAGGCAGGAAATCCACATATGGTTTATATATTCTGCTCTACATCAAAGGTTACTTTCCCAGGTTCAGGTATTGCAGGTCTTGCTGCATCTACAGAAAACCTTAAATACATCCGTAAGCAGATGACTATTCAGACTATAGGACATGATAAGATTAATCAGTTAAGACATATTAAGTATTTTAAGAATATTGATGGAATGATAGCACATATGAAGAAGCATGCTGAAATAATCAGACCAAGATTTGAAACTGTTATGGATGCCCTTGAAAATGAACTTGTACCACTGGGTATTATTTCATATATTAAGCCAAATGGTGGATATTTCATTTCAGTAGACACATTGGAAGGCTGCGCTAAAAGAACTGTAGGACTATGCAAAGAAGCAGGTGTGGTAATGACTGGTGCAGGTGCAACATATCCATATGGAAATGATAAAAAGGATACCAATATCCGTATTGCTCCAACATACCCATCTGTAGAAGAGTTAAAATTAGCATCTGATATATTTGTGCTATGTGTAAAAATCGCAAGTGTTGAAAAACTTTTAAATGCATAGAAAGAATGTATTTAGTTAATAAATTAGGGAGTATAAATAACGCATAAGAAAAGAAAAAATACACATAAGAAATGGAGGAGAAGAAGTATGGGTATTGGTTTGCAATTACTAATCGGTTTTGCTCCGCTTATAATAGTTGCATTATTATTTCTGATAAAAAGAAAGTTAATAATTGCACCAGTAGTTATGATAGCAGGGATTGGGCTTGCTATAACATTAGGCTTTATTCTCGAACCTAAAGCTGATAAGACACCTGTTGAGGAAATGAGCGGATATGATGAGATGTTTTATCTGGCAGGTAGTTATATTCAAAATGGTAAATATGATGAGGCAGAGAAGATGTTAAATGATATTTACCATACATATGGAGACACTGCTAAAGGTGCACTTTACAGATCGAGAATTAAATTCCTTAAGGGGGATTACGACTCGGCTTTAGTATTGTATGAAAAAGCAAAGGAAATTGGGGACAAGGATTTAAAGATTAACGATGCTGAAGCAGCCCTTTTTGCAAAGATTGAGAAAGATGAGATTGTGGACACATATACTGCAGCAGCAAATGAGTCAATGATTAAATATCTTTCTTCTCAAAATCTTGATCCTAAAGAGTATGGATATGAAAATGATATGACTTGCGAAGAGGCAACAAAGGAATTTGAGACAGGAAGCAAGGTTATATTAGATTCCATTGAAGATGATGGAGAGGAAATCGCATCAGGTGATAAAGAAACTTATGAAAATATCATGGATGCATTGGAACTGTCTGATAATGTAGAAGATATATACGCAGAGTATGTTGTCAATGGAACCATCAATGAGGAAAAACTGGATGAACTATTTGATGACCTTGATGATATTTATAAGGAAACACCAGATGTATATACTATTGATACTATAGATGAAGCATATGTAAGAGCAGCAACAATGCTTAAAAAGTATAAAAAACTTGCTGAATATGCTGATGTAACGGATAGCCAGTTAGGTATTACCGTAATTGCTGGTCTATATATTAATGAAACAATAAAAGAAAAGACATTTCCGGATGAATTCGTAACAGCATCAAAAGACCAGTATGAAGATGTTGCAAAACAGTGTGAGAAGGCATTAGATGATGTTAAAGATGAGACAGAGGATGTTAATGTTGTATCTGACTGTGAAAACATGGTTAATACCATTGATACCAGAAAAGAAGATACAATTCTTGCAGAATTAGATTCAAGGATTAATCCTGATGCCGTGCCTTTAGCGAAACAAAGTAAAGTTCTTTTACAAAGCTCAAATGTCAGCGCTAATTTAGGTGATGATAAAAAGGCGCAGGAGAGTTTTAAGGAAGCATTAGATAAGTCCGTATACAGTGATGATGCAAGTTATACAGAACCAATGGAGAAACTTATAGGAATCGTTAACGAAACAGGAGAATCCCAAGAACTTGCTAATTCTAAGTATTATGTTGAAGAGGCATTCAAGCAGTCATTCCCAGTTAAGCCTAACGAAGAGATTAAGTCTAATGTTAAACTTGAAAACAATGCTACAACTTACATAACAACTCAGTTAGCAATGATTAATATTGCTAGTGTAGATACCAGCAAATTTCCTGAAATTACAGCTCAGGTACAGTTTGGTGACCCACTTGACCTTGATAAGATTAACATTTCAGTTACAGATGCTAATGTAGCAATTAAGGATTTCACAATTAATAAGAATTCATTTGAGAAAGCTAAGATATATCTTGCTTGTGACATTTCAGGAAGTATGGATGGAAATGAACAGGCATTGAAAGACTCTGTAACAAAATTCGTTGAGTCAATGACATCAAAAGAAGAAGTGTCTATTCTTGGCTTTGCAAGTGAAGTAAGATTTGACTCTGGATTTATGGACAGGGAGGGTAACTTCCAAGAATATATTGACCAGTTAAATCCTGGCGGAGGAACTAACATTGGAGCAGCGGCTTATGCAAGTATTGATGCATTTGCAGACGCAAAAGATTCATTTAATGTAATAGTACTTATGACAGATGGCCAAGATGGCTCGTTTAGTGGTGAGAGTAGTCTTGTGGAACTCAGACGCAGATGTGAAGAGAATAATGTAATCCTATTCACTATAGGTCTTGGAACCAGTGTTAATGTAGAGTACTTAAAGAGCATTGCTGAGTATGGTAACGGAAGTTATATGCAAAGTAATGACGCAGCTTCATTGGAGGCTTTGTATGAGTTTATCCACAGACAGATGGAAAATAACTATACATTAAAGTTTAAGGCAATTGATGAAGTTCAAAACACAAGAACTTTAAGAATAACTAATAACAACGATAATTCAACTGGTAGGAGAAAATATAAGTTGAATTATGAGATAGATGATTTAGAGCAGGCGATTAATGAAGATTTATTTGTAGATTTATCAGGAGATGCTTATATTGATGGAATTGATACTCCTGTAGTATACAAGAGTCCAAATGTTGCTCCTGTAATTAATCTTATTGGTAAGAACTTAAAGAAGGCAGAGGGAATTACAGTTACCTTATCAGGAACTGCTAACTATACTACAACTGCAAAGGTTGCAGATAATGAGCACATTATGGTAACACTTCCAGAGAATATAATGCTTGGAAGATATTCTGTAAATATTGTATTAGATGGACAAAGATTCTCTCTTGAAAATGCTTTAGAAGTATTAGATGGAGAAACAAGAAGAACAATTACCTTTGGTGCATATACTTTCGTTGCGTCAAAGATTGCTATTGGCAGTGACAAGACAGTTCTTACTGGTAATGTAGTAATGAACGACTTTATAAGATTTAAAGGCCAAGTTGTTTTAGAAGGAGATATTAAGAGCCAGAAAGTTGTTTTAGTAGATGAAAGTGGTTCATATATTAACTTTACTAAAGAACTTCCGGGACTTTTACATCTTTTATTTGCTAATACTTTAAATCTTCCTGCAATGCAGAGATTAGAGATATACAATGACCAGATTCACCTTGCAGACCTTGATAACTATATGGTTACTGAGTGGATACTTCCAGTACCACTTGGATATGCATGTGTGGTTTATGAGGCACCAAGTATAGCACTATATCCTCATAAGATATCAATCTCATTTGGCAGTGTTAATGTTGACCTTCCATTTATGGATGAGATTTTTGAGTACAATAAGGTTGAAAAACCATTTATGGTAAGTGGTAATGCTCAGGGTGTTATTACTAATGAAACAATTGGTGTTACAGGAGAGTTCAATGCGGATGGCGGAGATGTAGCAAAACTTTCTATTATTCCAGTTGCTCTTGGAGAGATAAAACTTAAGTTTGATACTTTACAGAATGATTACTACTTCAAGATAATGATAACAACTGATAAGATTTTCAAATTCCAGACAAAGAAAAATCCAGATGTTGATGAAAATGGTTATGGATTTGACATTGGATTTAAGGGTGGAAGATGGGATCAGTTGACATTGTATGCTGATATGCCAATTACTGTATGTGCAACACCACCAGTATCCTTAAGTGACTTTATGGTAGGTGTAGAAGGCTTAGCAAGAGAAGATCAAGGTGCAAGTTTTGGTCAGAGACTATGGGCGGCAACTTATAAAGGTGGACTTGATGTGAGCCTTTGTAAACTTTCAGATATAATTCCTGCACTTGATGCTATATTTGGAGATGTGGCATTACTTACCCTTGACGATACTACACTTTCTTTAACATTTAAGAACTTTGCTATTTCAGCAACTACAACTCTTAAGTTGTTTGGATACCTTGATATGGGAAGTGTGTCAATGGATATAGGTAATTATGAATATGCTAATTATCTTTTAGGCATACCATCATCATCAACAGCAGGACTTAGATTTAATGCAACACAAGGACCTAAAATAGAGATTGCTAACTTTAAGATTAAAGCACAAGGTTCAAGCACAATTACAATTAACGACTTGTTCACAGGTATATGGAACAGAGGCGATATAGAGTATTCTATAAAGATAATTAAGAAGTTTTCAGGTTCATGTAACGGTAATCTTTTAATGGGATTACATAACAACGCAAAACAGTTCTCTATCGTTATTAAGGGAGAAGATAAAAAAGGTAACTCAGATGCAGGCTTTAAGATTACATTTGGTGGCAAGAAATGGCCTGAATTGAAATTCTACTAAGAAAAGGAGACAGATTATGAAAAGATTTAATAAAGTATTATTAACAACTTTCGTGTTCTTGTGTTCACTTTTCTTAGTGAATATAAGCGCAAAGGCTGAAATGACAGAAGCAGATATGGTTCATCTTTCAGAACCAGAGGATATAACCATTGCAGTAACATTTGATGTAAATGATGTTAAAGTAGCATTTGTATCGCCAGATGGAAAGGTGTATGATACTTCAAAACCTGGTGATGATATGGTTGTGTTTACATCAGACAAAGCAATATATGTTGCTATTGCAGGTGCTAAAGAAGGTCAGTGGAAGATAAGGTATGATAAAGGTTCAAATTCAGAAATAAGCGTGTCTGTGGATACAATTGAAGAGCCAATCTGGGTAAAGAACATAAAAGTATATTCTGCAAAGGATGGAATTCTTCCAGTGGAATTTGTAGCAGAACAGGTAGGAAGTGATAGATGGTTTGAATATACCGTAAGCCTTGCTACAGATAACAATTATGGTCCTGCAAAACAGATTCACGCAGGTTCGGGAATTGTTAATGAAAAAGTGCATTTGGATTTGGACTTTTCAGAGGTTAATTCACATGACGAGTATTATCTGATGATTCATGTTAAGTATATGGAATCGGATTCAGAGTATTTTGATGTAGATTACAGTGATAAATTCTCTTATACTAATCCAAATGCTACAGAGAAGATAGAAGATTATCAGGTTACAATAGACGAAACAAAATGCACAATTACAATCGATTGGACTGATAAACTTCCAAGTGGAACTAATGAGGTATATATTCGCTTTACAGAAGATGAAAAAGAACCTATGGAACTTGCATGTGAAGACAGAGAAAACATGACTTCTTATGCATATGACAAAGGTGCTAAGAAGGTAAAAGTGGATGTATATGCGGTATTTGGCAATGGAAGAATGAGTGAGGCAACTACCAAGGAAGTAGCCTTAGAAAAAGGAGCAGATGAATTTGTCCTTGATCTTGGAGAAAACGGACTTACTAATTCAGATACCCTTGAATTCGAATACAAGAATGCTAATAATCAGGAAATAATCACAAAGTTAAATAACGAGGAAGAAAAGCCAGTTGTTTTAAATGGTGATGGTGGAAAGCAACTTAAGTTAAATGAAGATAATAATGAGTTTAATGTTACTTATACTGATGCTAACGGATATATTCATAAGATATCTAAGATAGTTAATATAGATAGAATAGCCCCTTCGTTAGAGGTGTTTGAAAATATTGATGGTGTGGTTATAGGTAAAGACAGCCTCATTATTACTGGTAAGACTTCTGGTGCGGATAAACTTGATATTAACGGCAGCGAAGTTAAGTTTGGAGATAAAGGTGTATTTAAGCATACAGTTACCCTTAAAGAAGGAAAAAATGATATTTCCATAAAAGCAACAGATGTAGCGGGCAATACAGCACTTTATCAGGCACAAGTAACATATAGTAAAGATGATGCAGTTGTGGCTAAGACAGATGACGGTAGCGTTGATGTTACGGCTACAGTTAAGAAATGGTTGCCAATGATTATTGGTGGCATATGCTCTTTACTTGGAATGATTATTCTTATAATAGCAGCTGTTAAGAAGAAAAAACTTAAAAAACTCATTGAAGAGGGTAAGGCACCAAGTAAGGCAAAACGCGTATTTAACGGATTCAGAACAGCATCAATACTTACATTTATTATTGCACTTGCTAGTGTGGTCTATTACATAATTAGATATAGATATATGCATAGTAAGGAATTCATTGAAATGGCGTATGAATCTGTAGCAAAAGCAGACAGATATATGAGTATTACAGAGTATATGAAATATGCAATGATAGCAGCCATAGCATTATGGGCATTATTTACTCTTATTGCAGTGCTGATAAATGTATTTATGAATATGAAAAAGAAACCTAAGAAGGAAAAGCCTGCAAAGGTTAAGAAAGAAAAACCTGTTAAGGCAAAGAAAGAAGTATCACAGCCACAGGCTAATGTGATACCTGTGACACCGGTTGCAAATGCACAAAATAATCAGATTAGTTTTTGTCCTGAGTGTGGAACAAAACTTCCATCAGGTTCGGCATTTTGTCAGAATTGCGGACATAAGGTTAAATAGTTAATCTGTTATATGCATTCATCGCCTGATTTGATATAGGCGATGAATGTTCAATATAAAACTAAAGTAATAAAAGTATATTCTTATGAAGAAATGGAGGATTAAGTTATGTTTTGTACACAATGTGGAGCACAAATCCCTGATGGTTCAAGATTTTGTACAGGATGCGGAGCCAAATTAGAGGCAGCTCCAGCAGTAGCACCAGTTGCGGCTCCTGAGCCAGAACCAGCAGTGGAGGAAATCGTAGAACCAGTTGCAGAAGAAACTGTAGAACCAGTTGTAGAAGAAAATGTAGAACAAGCTGTAGAGGAAACTGTAGAACCAGTTGCAGAGAAAGTTGAACAGCCAGCTGTAGAGGAAGCTGTAGAACCAGTTGCAGAGAAAGTTGAACAGCCGGTTGTAGAGGAAACTACAGCAACTGATGTAAAAAAGACATTTTGCACAAGTTGCGGAAAGGAACTTCCTGAAGGAACAAAATTCTGTACAGGATGTGGCTCAAAGGTAGTAGTACCAGCAACAGAAACTGCAGCAGAACCTGCGTCAGCAGCAGAGGAAGCACCAGTAGCAGAACCTGCACCAGTAGCAGAGGAAGCACCAGCAGCAGAGGAAGCGCCAGCAACAGAACCAGCACCAGCAGCAGAGGAAGCACCAGTAGCAGAACCTACGTCAGTAGCAGAGGAAGCGCCAGCGGTAGAGGAAGCGCCAGCAGCAGAAACTGCACCAGTAGCAGAGGAAGCGCCAGCAGTAGAACCAGCACCAGTTAATGAACCACAGGTAAGTCTTGCAGTACCACCTGAAAAACCTGCTAAGAAAGGAAAAGGCGGAGTGGTTGCTATTATCATCATCTTACTTCTCATATTAGCAGCAGGCGGCGTAGCATTATGGTACTTTGTACTTAGAGATAAGCCAATAGACCTTTTTGAAACTGCTTTAAATGAAGGCAGATATGATGATGCAGAAGATATTCATGATGAATTAGAAGATGAAGACGAAGAAAAAGCAGATGAGTTAATGATTAAGAGACTCTCAACTTTATTTGATGAATATAGCGAAGGCAAGTTCGAGAACTTTGAAGAGTTTGAGAAAGAAGTTGATGCTATATTCGAATTAGCTGCAGATTGTGACGATATTGAAGAGGATTTAAAAGAAGCATCTGTAAAGATGATGACATTCTACGAATCAAATGAAAACTATACCAGAGCTAAAGACGCTTACTTAGTTAAAAATTATGACAGTGCAATTTCAAACTATCAGTTGGTATACGAAAAAGACCCTAACTACGAGGATGCACAAAAATGTATCGCTGGAGTGGTAACTTCTGCAATAGCAGATGCTGACGCTTACGCAGCAGATGGTAATTATTCAGATGCAATATATCTGTTAGAAACAGTTATGTCACCATTTGATGATACTGAACACGAAAAGTACAAGGAAATGGCGGCTAAGATAGAAGAATATGAAACTGCAGAAAAAGATGCAGAGCAGTTAAGATTCTATGAAAGCATTGAAGACCGTATGGACGAGGGCAATTATGAATTAGCGCTTAATGTTGTTAAGGATGCCATTGCTAATGGTGACACAAGCAGCAGAATAGATGAACTTCACAGACAGGTTGCAGAAGGTTATGTAAAGCAAAGATTAGATTTAGTTATTTCAGAGGCACAGACAACTAACAATTATAGAAATGTTTTAGAAGCTTTAGTAATTGCTAAGGATGATGGTGCTGATGACTATGTTACTGAGGAAGCTGCTGATAAGGTTGCTGAGTATATGCAGAATTTCATAGATGATATTAATGAGTTATTAACAGCAAAAGACCTTAAGAATGCAGTTGTCTATCTTGAGTATTTAGATGCATTTGCAGATAATGAATCAGTAGATATAGCAATAGATACTTATAAGAATTTCTGTACTATGTTCGAATGGACTGATTTATCATATCTAACAGCAGGAGAATCATTTAACTTTATTGGTGATACTACACCATTTGAATCAGGTAAGATATATGAAAATGCTTATGAACTTGTTCTTGACGGTAATAAGGTAAATAACTATGCAGGACTTGTATTCTCTGGTCTTGGCGGAAAACTTAAGAGTTTACATATGACTCTTGGTACACTTCCTGTTGTTGAGGAACTTGCACCGGGAACAGTAACAATTGACATTGTTGCAGATGGTACTACTTTATATCATATGGAAGGTGTAAATTTTGGAAGTACAGATTTAAATATTGATTTATCTCTGGGAGATACATGTGAACAGGTTATTGTTAAGTTAACATTGGATACTCCTGCAGATGGTGGATACACAGTAATCAAGCCATGCATTGGTAAATTTGTATTTAGTACAGTTGACCTAACAACAACTGAGATTCCAGCATTCTCACTTGATGGTTCTCAGGGAGAAACAGAATCAATGCCAGAGATTATGCCAGAAGGTGGTACTGATGTTGAAACACCAGATGTACCAGGTGAGGAAAATCCAGATGCATCAGTGGAGAATCCAGATGCACCAGTGGAGAATCCAGATGCATCAGTGGAAAACCCAGACGCATCTGTGGAGAATCCAGATGCAAGCGTGGAGAATCCAGATGCATCAGTGGAGAATCCAGATTCAAATGTAGAAGCGCCAAATGCAGGTGAGGATAATTCGGATGAATCTACAGAAAGCCCTGGTTTGGAAGGTAATGGAATATTGGGCATATTGGGAATTGGTGCATAACATACAGATGTTATTATGAAATTATAAAAGTTTATTTATAGTAAAACCTATAGACAGAAAAGGTTGTTTTCCTGGGAATTTAACTTTTTCTGTCTTTTTTAGTGATTTTTGCTGATAAAAACTTAAGATATGAAGATTAATTTTACATAAAAGGAAGAAAAACTAGTTTGATTATTTGTTTTATTATGTTATAATGTGAAAAGGCGACTAAGGTCGAAATCTAATTTTTTATTTATTACATTAGGAGGTAATATTCAAATGGCAAACAAATGGGTTTATTTGTTTAGCGAGGGTGACGCAACTATGCGTAATCTTCTCGGTGGTAAGGGTGCAAACCTTGCTGAAATGACTAAAATTATCGGTGCTGATGTAGTTCCTCAGGGATTCACAATCACTACAGAAGCATGTACACAGTATTACGAAGATGGTCGTAAGATTAATGATGAGATTCAGGCACAGATTAATGAATACATCGTTAAGATGGAAGAAATCACAGGAAAGAAATTTGGAGATAAAGAAAATCCATTACTTGTTTCTGTTCGTTCAGGTGCTAGAGCATCAATGCCTGGTATGATGGATACTATCTTAAACTTAGGTCTTAACGAAGAAGTTGTAAATACAATGGCTACTAAGTCTGGTAACCCACGTTGGGCTTGGGACTGCTACAGACGTTTCATCCAGATGTACTCAGACGTAGTTATGGAAG
>JAFQMS010000010.1 GCA_017396145.1 Lachnospiraceae bacterium | reverse complement strand
TACCTTCACCACCACCGTGTGGATGGTCATTAGGGTTCATTACAGAACCACGAACTGTAGGTCTGATACCCATGTGACGCTTACGTCCTGCCTTACCAATGTTGATAAGTTCATGGTCGATATTTCCAACCTGACCGATTGTTGCTCTACAGATAATTGGCACCATTCTCATTTCGCCTGAAGGAAGACGAAGTGTAGCGTACTTACCTTCTTTAGCCATAAGCTGTGCACTGTTACCTGCTGAACGAACTAACTGTCCGCCCTTACCAGGATAAAGTTCGATGTTGTGAATCATTGTACCAACTGGAACCTTTGATAATGGCATGCAGTTACCAACCTTAACTTCGGCATCTTCACCATTCATTAATGTTGTACCAACTTTTAAACCGTTTGGTGCAAGGATATATGCTTTCTCGCCATCTGCATAACAGATTAATGCGATGTTTGCTGTTCTGTTTGGATCGTATTCAATGCTAACAACCTTAGCTGGAATTCCGTCCTTCTTTCTCTTAAAGTCGATGATTCTATATTTTCTTCTTGAGCCACCACCCTGATGTCTTACAGTGATTTTACCCTGGTTGTTACGACCAGCATTTTTCTTTAATGATACTACCAAAGACTTTTCAGGTACTGACTTAGTGATTTCTGAGAAATCTGAGCCAGTCATGTGTCTTCTCGAAGGTGTATATGGGTTATAAGTTTTAATTCCCATGTCTGCACTCCTTTCAAGTTTGCATTTAATTATCACGCCTGCTTCCCGTATTCGTGCCTTATTGCACGCTCTTGAATAAGGGCTGCCATAAGCAGTTTGGCGTATATTGTCTGTTACTTATTTTTATAATCCCTGGAAGATTTCGATTTCAGCACTATCTGCTGTAAGCTGTACGATAGCTTTCTTCTTCTTAGCAGTCTTTCCAACTACCATACCTCTTCTACGCTTCTTACCATCAGGATTCATTGTTTTAACGCTTGCAACCTTTGTTCCTTCGAACATCTTTTCTACAGCCTCTTTAATCTGAGTCTTAGTTGCGTCTGTATGAACAAGAAATGTGTATTTCTTTTCAGCCATGATATCCATACTCTTTTCAGTTACTACTGGCTTAAGGATAACGTCATAGTATTTTAAATCTGCCATTATGCGTACACCTCCTCGATTGCTGCTACAGCGTCCTTAGTAACAACTAATGTATCATACTTTAATAAGTCATATACGTTAAGTGTGCTGTTTACCATCTTCTTATCTTCATCTACAACAACCTCTACAAGACCAGTTCTTACTGTTGGGATGTTGTTAGCTGATGCTACAAGCTTATCATTCTTTCCGTTAGTAACGATGAATGCCTTTTCAACCTTAAGGTTGTTTAACATATTTACTACATTCTTAGTCTTAATCTCTTCAAAGTTAATGCTATCTAAAACAACTAATTTGCTTTCTGTAACTTTTGAAGTAAGTACTGATTTCATAGCGAGAGCTTTTTCTCTCTTATTAAGCTTGAATGAATAATCTCTTGGCTTTGGAGCAAATACAACGCCGCCGCCTTTCCACTGTGGAGCTCTTGTAGAACCCTGTCTTGCATGACCTGTTCCCTTCTGTCTCCATGGTTTTCTTCCGCCGCCGCTAACCTCTGAACGAGTCTTGGCACTTTGTGTACCCTGACGCTTGTTAGCTAACTGCTGTAAAACTGCCATATGAACTAAGTGTTCATTTATTTCAACTCCGAAGACTGAGTCGTTAAGTTCTAAAGTCTCAACTTCTTTACCTTCGATATTATATACAGATACTTTTGCCATCTGTCATTGCCTCCTTCCTTAAGCACTAAATAGCCTTTACTGACTCTTTTAATATTACTAAAGATTTCTTTGGTCCAGGAACAGCACCCTTAACAAGGATTACATTGTTCTCTGCGTCAACTCTTACTACTTCAAGGTTCTGGATAGTTACACGAACATTACCCATGTGACCAGCCATCTTCTTACCCTTGAATACACGGCTTGGATCAGAACATGCACCGTTTGAACCTGCATGACGATGATACTTAGAACCGTGAGCCATAGGTCCTCTTGACAAACCATGTCTCTTAATTGCGCCCTGGAAGCCTTTACCTTTTGTTCTTGCAGTTGCGTCAACCTTGTCGCCTGCTGCAAAGATGTCAGCTTTGATTTCCTGTGCCACTTCATACTCAGAAGCATTCTCGAATTTGAATTCCTTTAAGTATTTCTTTGGTTCAACATTTGCCTTTGCAAAATGTCCCTGTAAAGCCTTAACAACGCCGTGTGGATGTCTTACAACTTTCTTCTTAAGATTATCCTTTGCAATTGTCTTAACTTTTGTCTGGCCGTAGCCAACCTGTACTGCACTGTATCCGTCTTTTTCAACTGTCTTAACCTGTGTTACTACACATGGTCCAGCCTGTAATACAGTAACTGGTGTTAAAACACCATCTTCATTGAAGATTTGAGTCATTCCGACTTTTGTAGCTAAAATCGCTTTCTTCATTAAATTTGTCCTCCTAATAAAATCTACAGCGGATTACGCATTTCGCGCAATCATCCTAGATGGCTTATCACAAAGTCAAGGACTCTATAACTAAACCCTAAGGATTTCTTCATGTTTGGTTTGAATTACTTCATCTTAATATCAATGTGAACACCAGCTGGCATCTCTAATCTTGATAATGCATCAACTGTCTTCTGGCTTGGTGTAATGATATCAATAAGTCTCTTATGAGTTCTCTGCTCAAACTGCTCTCTCGAGTCTTTGTACTTGTGAACAGCTCTAAGAATAGTAACTACTTCCTTCTTAGTTGGAAGTACACTGGTCCACTCACCTTAGATCCTGTTTTCTTTACAGTCTCGATAATCTTTGCAGCTGACTGATCAACTAACTGATGCTCATAAGCCTTTAATGTAATTCTCATTATCTGACTTGCCATAAAAAAAGTCGCCTCCTTTTCGCACTTTAAATCAGTACGACAAGCGGTGACTGTACACTCAACCGTGTGTATCGCAGCGATTAACACACGTTTATCTGCTCTCTTGGCAGAAATAACTTTTGGTACAGTGACTTGTCGCCAGTTTCCTAACTTGACATTCGCTCCACGGAAAAACCTGCATAAGCAGCAACCTCACGCTTCAACGCTATCAATGTCACAGCAAAAGTCAGTATACACTATTATTTCCACCATTGCAACACTTTTTTTATTTTTTTCCAAAAATTATTTATTAAAAAAATTCATAAACTTTTTTCTTTTTATTGTGCATTATTAACAACCGGCATTCCCTGCCAGTAAACCCATAATTAATCAACAACTTTTATCTTATATTTGTAGGTAGTATATTCCCCTTCTGTAACAGATGTAACTTTAATTGTTGCCTTTCCCTTACTAACACCTGTTATCTTAATAAGTTTCATATCTTTATTGACAGGGTCCTGATTAACCGAACAACTCACATGCTCATTGCTTCCTTTAACCTTACCCTCATCATCTAATTCCACCTTCACTGAACCAATATCTATAGTTTCTCCAACTTTTAGTTCTAATTCAATAGATGTATTCTTTCCCATTGAAATAGTACTCCAAACCACAGCTATAATCGCCAATACAATTCCAACTATAATTGCACCCATTTTAAGTTTTGGTATATCTTCTAATTTAAAGTCTTTATATTCTTTTCCCATCTTCCTGATGCCCCGCACGGAAGAACCAAGCCTGTTTCTTTCACAGGAAGGCCTATTTCATCCGCTGTAACCTTTCCTTTATATTTTTTTGCAACTTCAATTCCTATCATATACGATAGCACCGCAGGTTGCAATCCTGTTGTGTATGAATTAATTAAGAAGAATAACGGATCTTCACTAAGAAGCATTGCACATTGTTTCACAAGTTCATGCACCTGTTCTTCAATCTTCCATATCTCTCCCTTAGGTCCCCTGCCATAGGAAGGTGGGTCCATTATTATTCCATCATAAACATTTCCTCTTCTAATCTCTCTGGCAACAAATTTCATACAATCATCCACAAGATACCTGATTGGAGCATCTGCCAGTCCCGACAATGCAGCATTCTCTTTAGCCCATGTCACCATTCCCTTTGAAGCATCCACATGAGTTACACTTGCTCCCGCTTTTGCTGCTGCTAAAGTTGCGCCACCTGTGTAGGCAAAAAGATTAAGAACTTTAATAGGTCTTTTATCTTTCTCTGCACTAATTAGATTACTGAACCAATCCCAATTTACAGCTTGCTCAGGAAACAATCCTGTATGCTTAAAACTAAATGGTTGAAGATTAAACTTCAATTCTCTATATTCTATCTGCCAGGTTTTAGGAAGTCCAAAAGATTCCCACTCTCCTCCACCTTTAGCACTTCTATGATAATGTCCATCCGGCTTCTTCCAACCGTAATGCTTTTTATCCACATTCCATATAACCTGAGGATCCGGCCTTATCAACAGGTATTCACCCCATCTTTCGAGTTTCTCACCTTGAGAGGTATCTATAACTTCATAGTCTTTCCAATTATCTGCAATCCACATAGTATTCCTTTCATTTTTAACACTTTATTTTCATAATATACCATACTATTTCAAAACACACAATGGGATACCCAAAAGGATATCCCATACTGTTTTCTTATTCTATATCGTCTGTTAGTCATTAATTATGCTTACTAATCTGTAATAACTTCTATAATTCATATTAGAAATCTTGATTCCATCTCTTCTGTTACTTGCATGAACAATCTTGTTATTTCCTATATACATAGCAACATGTCCCACTCTTGTTCCGGCAGAGTTCATATAGAACACCAAATCTCCCGGTTGCAATTCGCTTCTCGAAACACGTTTACCATTAGGAATCTGTCCACCAGGAGTTCTTGCAAGATTATATCCAAACTTCTTATATATAAGTTTTGTAAATCCTGAACAGTCAGTTCCTTTAGTAAGGCTGTTACCACCATGTACATAAGGATAACCAACATACTTTAATGCACAGTTAACAATATCTTTTCTTAACTGAGATGTATTAGCATTGTTAATATTATTTACTTTATTAGAATTATTCTTGTTGCTATTATTCTTATTGCTTTGAGCTAATGCTTCAAGGCGCTCTTGCTCTTGTCTCTTTTTCTCTGCTTCAATAGCAGCTTTCTCTTCTTCTATAGAAATAGCCTTGCCCAAATCATAACTTACCTTAACATATTCATCAGATACATATCCAATTAAGTCTCCGTCAACTTGAACTTTAAGCCAGCCTTCATAAGTTTTTAACACTACGCACTTCTCATTCTTTGGTATAGAGGCCAATTTCTTAGAATCTGTAGTTGGTTCTTTTCTTACTCTTAACGAATCACAAGTAACATAAGCCACTCTATCGCAAACCTTTTTTACATACTCTCCAGCATCATCGCCCACAAGTATATATTCATTGCTTACATATCCTGTTACGGAACCAGATGTAATCTTAGTCCAACCTTCTGTAGGATTCTCTTCGGCAACTACTTTACCTGCTGTTCCTTTATATAACTTTCCAAGAATCTGAGAGTTTATATTAGGCTCTTTTCTAATCTTTAGATAAGAATCAACTTTAGCAACTGCGATACCTTCAAGTTCCGGATACAATAGTTCCTTAACAACTAAATCTTTGTCCGCTTCTTTATCATCTTCGAGAAGAGAATTCATCTCTTCCATATCTTCTTTGCTAATTGTATCTTCAACTTCAGTTTCGTTACCTGATAGTAACTTGTCACTCTCTGCAATAATTGACGAATACCACTCTTCATCCTTGTTATGCATATTATCAACGCCTGCTGTTGTCATAATAACCTGACTACTAACATATTTATTGCTCTCTTTATCTGCCTTTGGTGTACATATAGCCGTTGAAGCCATACCAAGTGCTACCGCCATTACTGTTCCTGCTGCCGAATATATACCATACTTAACTGTCTTCTTCACGCGATACTCCATTCTGTGCCACTGCACAATCAAACCACAACATATAGCAAATTGTTACAGAGTTATTACGCATTTTATCCTTGCGTTTTCTCATTTTTTCATCACTTGTTACAAACTTGTTACAAACTCTGTATTGACATTCTACCAAAATAGTATCACATCGTCAAGTAGTATTTTTAGATTTGTAAAAAAGATTTATTTTATATTCCATACCATATAGAATATACTATCTTTCTAAACAGGGGAATCTTCTTTTTAATCACCGGCACATAACCCTCTAATATAGTTATTACTTCCTCACAGTCACACTGGTCTGCTTCACTTAATTCCTTGGCATATATAGATTTTTCTAAAACTTTTTGCACTTTCTGCCTTTGATGCCTTTCCATTCCTACTTCATCAGCATAGATTTTTATATATTCTCGTTCTAACATTGATTTATTAGAAACAATACCCATTGCTTTTAGCAACAACTTTATATATAGGAAATAATTGAACAGTTTACTACATGCATCTCCTTTACATAATCCATTTCTTAAACCTCTTCTCTTATATCCCATTCTTGAAGCAAGAAATACGCTTCCAAGAATGAACACCAAAACCAATACTAGTATTGCAATCCTGGCTGTACTTTTCACTATAGTAGTAGCCACATTCACAATAGCATTTCCCTGGCTTCCATCACCAAACAGATTAAACAGACCGCCAAACCTTGGGTTCTCATCTTCTTCATTTCTCGGCGGTGTTACATCTACTGGCACCCAGCCAAATCCTTCCACATACATCTCTGCCCATGCATGGGCTTTGGCATCACTAATTTCAGCCTTAACAACCTTAAGCCCCTTCATTCTCTCTTCCACATTTTCCCCATACATATTTATCCATTCATCTAAATCTTCATCAAGTATTTCGCCATCTTGAATCTCGCCCCAGTCTATTACATATCCTTCCACATACCTTGCTGGTATCCCAAGTTCTCGCAAAATCATTATGGTTGCCGAAGAAAAATGAGCACAAAAACCTTTTTTATTACCTTCAAGGAAATAGCTTACATAATCCTCTCCCTTTGGTGTAGACCCGGGCATTAAACTATACTCGTAATCCTCCCTAAACATCTTCTCTATTTTAAATATAAGTTCAGGGTCATCCCCTTTTAAATCATATTTCTCAATTATATTCTTTACCGCTTTCTTACACTCTTTAGGAACATCTAGATTGCCAGATTTCACCACTCTATGGTAATACAAACTTTCTACCATCAAGTCTCCATCTTCTAATATTCCTTTTCCATCAATATATTCGTCAAGTCTGTATCCTGTCAGATTCTCGTAAGGATAAAACCACAGACTAACCGGCTCGACAAAAGAAGTATTGGCCTCTATGCTAACATCCTTTTCAACGCGATAGACATCCTCATAATCAGAATAATCCAAATAATAAGGAGTGTAATGGTCTCTTTCCCCACCGTCTATAACTTTTATTATCATTCTCGATTTAACTGCCGGGAATTCTCCCTGAGTATACTTAGCACCTAAAACCTTTGCCATAAAACTTGTGTAAAAAGTTTTATCAACAGTTGAATGATCATTCAAAAGTCGGTGAAAATTCTTTATATTCGGATAAGTGTTGTTCCAGTTTTTCCCCGAATAATCAACGCCAATATAATTTCTAAGATACTGCCTTTCACTATTTAACGGAACAAATGTAACTTCCAAGTCAGTTTCATAATCCATATGAATAATTCCTACATCACCAATTCGTCCGTTGTTTAGTCCTCCTTTCCCCTCTGTATCAAAAAACATTCTTATACCCTTTATGGCAAATTCTCTTGCATAAGTGTTTGTAAAAACTTTAATGTATTTTTTGTACGACACCGTAAAATTATCCGGTACAACAGCACTAACAACTATAGCCAGCACAAAAAGACTTCCTATTATTATACCACCAGCATTTGCAATGAATCCCGGATCGCCTTGGCAAACTATCTTTTTCCCATCTTTTTCATCTTTAAACTCATACGCACTGTTTTTAATTGCTGCTTTTCCAAGTCCCATGCGTCGCAATACAACCATAGATGCAATAGCCCCCACATACATAGCCATAACCCCTCTAGAAGGCGGCAAATCAAGGTAAGTACCTATTTGAGTAATAGGAAATGTTATCAAAAGCGCCAATACCGGATTCATGTATTCTGATACTGCAACATTTAAAAGCAGGGCAATTACCAATCCAATAATAATCAGACATACAGATACAGACATTTCCACATCATCATAATATAATTGGAAACGTCTAATAATCGGAAGCATAAATTCTTCTTCTATGGCTTCCGTAACAATATTAACAATATGGGAAAATCCTGTATTAATAATAAGTCGCAAGGCTATTACCATATACGCAAAGCCTAGTATAACAATTATATATCCTACTGTTTTTGTCACTGCATTCAAATGCATAAATGCCATAAGCACTGCAAAAATCACCAAAAAGAATACTGTTACCCCTTTGTTGTATTCAATATCAAAAGATGTCATAGCACTTTCCATACACGAAAACGTCAGCAAAAATATAATTAACGCATTTATCCCATAACGGAAAATACTATCTCCACCCATACGCATTTCTTTGTATTTATCGTTATCAATACATATGCTCATCCCTCTTTTATATTCTTCTTTAACAATAGGCTCACTTTTTTTGGCAATAAGTTTTAAATCCATAAAAGCACCGCCTTTCCATAAGGACCTCCCATGACCTCACCTTCACAGTTAGGGATATTATCCTTAGCAGTTATATATACAAAATGTCTATTATTTTTTTCTTTTTCATGGGAATACAAAATATCGTCCGCCGCAGTCGTACCACTTTCCAGCACTTCTTTATATACCTTGTCCAAACCTACAACACTGTCTATTTCTTTTTCCATAAAAACATTTTTATATCCATCGTACCATTTGACCACAAATTCCCTATTATCACTTACCAACCTCTTTCCTACTTCGTATAAAAGAACCAAAATGTCATCTAAGATTTCATAGTCTGTGTTTTGGCACAATTCAAAACCTATGGTGAACCTGTTACCATACACATCTCCAAATTCCTTAACCATGGTTTCATCACATTTTAAAGTAAGTTTCCAATGAATCCTGTTTAACTTATCCCCTCTTCTAAAAGGCCTCACATCCACAATTTCAGATGTATCCTCTCCAATAACATTATTAGCCTCCTCTTCTTGTTCCTTCCCATATACATTTTGCAATTCATAATTGTGTTTTTCCGGAAATACATAAACTAAAGTCTCATCCGCCACTTCCTTAACCTTAGTCTTATACATTCTAAGATAATCATACATATACAGCGAAACAAATTCCGCTTTAATAAGCGCACAACTTTTGCTAGAAATCTTTAAAACAACTTCACTTTCCTTGTAACTTTTAGCATGCAAACTTACTTCATATTCTTCTTTCTCCCCGGCAAAGCAGTTCCAAACTAGTACTTTTGCTTTTACGTTAGCAACCGGCATAAATCCCAGATTATCTATACCAATATGAAGTTTTACTTCTTCTCCTTGTGTTATCTGTTTACTGGAAAATGATATTTGCCCTTTAATCTTTGAAAGAGAGTTTTTACACAATATATACGAAACCACAGGCAAAGCAAAGAATGAAAAAAGCAATGTAAATGTGATAGCATCCAAATAAAACACAAATAGGAATCCTATAATTAAACATAGGATTCCATATGCAATTCTATTAATATATATCTTTTCTATTCTTTTACCTGACATACATTATTACCTTCCTCAAAATCACACCAAGAATTATCAAGTTATTCCCCAAACTTTCACTTGGTAACAACTATGCATTCCCCGGAGCATCAGTAAGAGCGATAATTCTCTCTAGAACATCTTTATTATCAAGCCCCTCTGCATTTGCTCTTGGACTTAACACAATTCTGTGAATCCCCGTGTCAAATAAAGATTTCTGCACATCTTTTGGCAATACATAGTCTCTTCCATCTAAAAACGCTATGGCTTTTGCAAATCGAAGAAGCGCTATAGCACCTCTAGGACTCATGCCAAGACTTGTATATGGATTAGTCCTTGTTGTTCTTACAAGTTCAACTACATATTCGTAGATACTTTCTCTGACAAATACCTTATCCGCCATCTGTTGTGCTATTATTAACTCTTCACCTGTAATAATCCCCTCTATTCCTTCTAATTTCTTTTCTGCCTGACCTTTTAAAATATTAATTTCACTTTCCTTGTCAGGATACCCCATAGAAAGTCTAATCATAAATCTGTCCAACTGAGACTCAGGAAGTTTTTGAGTCCCCACTGAACCTAAAGGATTCTGGGTTGCAATTACATTAAACGGCCTAGGAATGTCTCTTGTGACCCCATCTACTGTAACCTTCCCCTCTTCCATAACCTCAAGAAGTGCAGACTGAGTCTTTGGAGAAGTTCTATTAATCTCATCAGCCAATAAAAGATTACATACGCAGGCTCCCTCCATATACTCAAACTCATTGGTTTTCTTATTATATAGAGAAAATCCTGTTACATCCGTAGGTAAAACATCCGGTGTAAACTGAACTCTTTTATATAGAAGGTCACTTACTTTAGAAAAAGCAAGGGCAAGAGTTGTTTTACCAACTCCCGGAATATCCTCTAGCAATACATGTCCATCTGCTACTATGGCCGCCATGATCTTATCAACAATATCATCTTTGCCAATTATTACTTTTTTAATCTCTTTTGTAGCCCTATTAATCTTTTCTAATATTTCGTTCAATTTATCCCTCCATTATTGTTATTTCCCATATCCGGATTAACAGCCGTATTCATCATATTGCCATTATTCATACCCATATTAGTATTATTCATTCCCATGTTAGGATTAGGGTTATTCATCATGGAAATGCCTCCAAGCATTGCAGCCATATGCATAGGCATAGAATCTGCACCACCCTCTATTCCGGCTCCAAGAACCATTCCAAATTGAGCGAAGGAATTATCTCCTGTATTCATACTATTACAAATATTAACCATTTGATTCATATTATTAATAATCTTGGAATTATCATTAGCATTATTCATATTGTTTTCCATATGAAGTCACCCTTTTCCTTTCATTAATTGCATATATCAATCACAAGTTTGTGGCTAGAACTTACCGCCACCGCCACCACGGCCACCGCCGCCACCGCCGCTACGGCCACCGCCGCCACCGCTGCTTGACTCGATTTTAGTTTTTGTAACTGTCTTTCTAAGAAAGATATCTCTTCTATCCACTTTTGCTTCAGCACCGAGCAAATAATCTTTTTCAGAAACGGTTACCTTACCACCTGCTCCTGCTACCTGAGTTGCAACAATAATAGCACTAATAATTATAGCAGCACCCAAGTGAAAGAGTGGATTATAAAGTATATTGTTCGGATTAAAACCTTTGTCCTTTGGAAGGTATTTCTCTAGAAGGTCTAAGTACTCTTGTGTTCCATCATAGTAATTACTACTACTGAAAGAGGACTTAATCTTTTCGTATATGTAATCGCAAAGTGGACTTTCCATCCAGTTGTCATTGTTCTTACTACCTTCAATACTCTTTACTCTAATATCACGGCTTAATATATCAACGATAAGCATATTAGCACATTTACGATTAATTCCACCATATCTGGCAGTCTCAATCTCCATATCCGCCTTGTCAATATTTCCGCTATATCCTTTAATTGTCGCAATAATGACATCTGTATTGAATTCCTTAGATATCTCCTCACAACGTTCTTCTAATTCTTCTATCTCTTTTTCAGAATAAAAACCTGCACCGTCAAATACATGTCTTTCTTCGTCACTAACTCCTAATTCTGAAAAAAGTTTAATCTCCTGTGCTTTTGCTGTTACTGGCAACACCATCATTATTGCAATTGCAAAAGTACAAAACAAAGCAAGTATTCTGTTCATTCTTTTTGTCGTCATAATTAGAAGCCACCTCCCATCAGCATAGATAACAGGCTAAAGGCTGCAAAAAGCACTCCTGTTGATGCAAAGAAAAATCCTACAACCTTAGGCTTACTAATTGGTGGTTTTCCAATCACTTTACCTGTCTGTCCATTCATGGTAAAAGAATACATCTCACCTTTATACTTATAGTTAAAGAACCATATAGGCAAAAGGGCATATCTCGTACGGTCTGGTGTAATATTGATATTAGAACGATTAATCTTTATGCTATTATACTGATTGCATGTACCTCTAATATAATCAGTAGTATATTTAGTTGCTCTTCCATGAATTCTCTTAAAGAGCGCCTTATCATTATAATCATATTTTTCTGCAACAAAACCTGTAAGATAAGGTGTTGAAAAAGGTACAAAATCTTTTTTGTCAAATGGTTCAAGCATATCCATAACCTTGTCATCCATACGCTCTGACGCATCTGCCGGCAAGTCATTAAATGTAAGATTAAATCTTCTTCCAACATCAAAATAACTTGTTTCTGTATATCGATAATTTCCTCTGGTATAAGTTCTGACCTTGGTACCAACAGCTTCAATCTCACCATCACTACTTAAATCAAAGAACCAAAACGGAACATACTGTCCCTTTAACTCTTTAACTTTTGTTGCCTTCTTAAATTCTTTTGGATGGAACATACCCTTTCTCTTCCATTCATTGAATTTCTCTGTAGCGGCTTTTTTATCAAATTTAAATGGAATAATTATATCCGGTGACAATTCTCCAGACAATCTTGCACCTATAATCATTGGGGAATCACAATAACTACAAGTAGTTGACGCTATATTCTTATCTGTTACAAGAACCGCTCCACAAGCCTCACAGCAAAACTGAACCATATTGTCAGCATCTTCTTCTGAAAATGTTGCCCCTTGTCCTCCTTCGTAATTTGCCTCTGACTCACCAAATAATCCTGCTGTATTCACATCCCCCATACCCTCTTGGGCTGCTTTAAGTTCTTCATCAGACATCCCTTTCGCAGCATTAGGATCCTTTAATTTATCTTCTACTTCTTCAGGAGAAAACTCAGAATCGCAATACTCACACACAAGTTTTGCCTTTGCAGGATTAAAATTCATAATTCCGCCACACAGCGGACACTTATGCTCTAATACCATTTTATCACCTCTTTGTAATAACGTTATAAAGCAGGGACAAACCACTTTATGCTTTGTTCCTGCTTTTTTTATTCGTAGTTTATCTAATTATAACTCTATATACATCAAATTGCAAAAAAATTATAAGTTTTTAATCAAATTTCAATTATTATAATCTGTCTGCCCTTGTCTCAGCCAAACCTAGAATAATATTAAGATTACCATTACGGGTTCTTAGTCCGTCAATGAGTTCCTTTTCATTAATACCCGATTTTATTTCAATTATATATGTTAATTCAAATAGTGTTCCAAGATTAATTGTCTTAACCCTTTCGAGCCTTACATTCCTTGTATACTGTTTAAACAAATCCGCAAATGCATCTTCATAGTTGAGATTCTCAGGTATAACTATCTTTAACATTTTGCTCTCACTTTTTACCATCTTGCTGGCAAGAATCGATACTATTAATACCACAGCAAGAAAGATTGCAGAAAAAGCAAAAGAATATGTAACGTAGCCCATTCCTATGGCTAACCCCGAGCAAAGAGTCATGAAAATGAATGTAATATCCTTAGAATCCCCGGGAACACTTCTAAACCTTACAAGCGTACTTACTCCGGCAAGAGTAAATGCCGTCGCCACATTACTGCCTATGAGATAAATCATCACTGATACAATCGCTGGTACAACAACTAATGTCACCATAAGATTTGACGAAACTGTATTCTTATCTGACACCAGATAATACACAACAGATGTGAGTAGTCCTACAATTAGTGCAGCACCTATTGTCATTATTGCCGTTTTCCCATTAAGGGTGCTAAGCACTACTGCTCCTTCTTTAAAAATTGAATCAAACATGTCTTCCTCCATTTTTTATAAAGTTTAGATTCCTATGTTTCCAAACTACCTAGAAATTCTGTTCCATATTTAGAATATGACATAGGATAAATCTCGTATTTAGATAAAAGTTCGGCAAACCATAGCGGAACAGCCTTTGTTGCCTTTATTTCCATAATCCATTTCCCCTCCTCTAACAGACGCTTACCATCATCCCCTAGTTCAAGCCCTAACCTGTCACGTCTAGTTCTTATGTTAGTATCAAAAGTCAGTCTAAAATCTGAATCTTTTTTATCAAAATAAGCATATCTGTCATATGCCAGATAAAGAGCGGGGATTATCTCATCCACAGAAAGAAAATACTCAATCTCTCTTATAATCTGTTCATTCATATACTCTTCCATCACAGAAACATGCCCATCATTTATAAATCCATATGCATCTTTAAGAACTATCTTACTTCTTCTTTTGTTTACAATTCCGTTGTACTTTTTCTTAATCTCTATAAACACTTTATCTTCAAGTTTGGGAACACCATATCCCCTTAGACGTAGTTTTTCCTTATATATAGGCTTTTGAATTGACCTTGTAATAATATCATTGTTCGGCGTATCGTAATATATGTTAGAAATCGTATACACCTGATTATTAGGATTATGCTTATCTGCTTCCATATAAGGTTCTATCTCTCGCAAAAGAACATGAAGCATATCTTCGTCTATTATGTATTTTTTCTCTCTTCTGTTAAATACTTCTATGCTCAAAGACTTGTCCTCCCTATAAACTTTTCCACAAACTCTCTATTCCTATCATACAATTACAAGATACTCTTTTTTTGTGATAAATTTGTGTTCAATCTGTAATTTTTTGTATTATTCTTCTTAAAAAAAACGGTCATCACATTTGCACTATGATAACCGTTCCTTTCAAGTCATAATCTATACAAATACAGATTTCTTTACTATTAAGCTTTTCCTACAGAACCGAAAAGTTCCATTTTCTCTTTAACAGTAGCCTTGATTGCTTCTGCACCTGGAGCTAAAAGTTTACGTGGGTCAAATCCTTTACCCTGTAAATCCTTACCCTCTTCTACATATTTACGAGTAGCTTCTGCAAATGCAAGCTGACATTCTGTATTAACATTAATCTTAGCAACACCAAGAGAAATTGCTTTCTTAATCATATCACTAGGAATTCCTGTTCCGCCGTGAAGAACTAATGGCATATCCCCTGTAAGCTGCTGGATAGCATCTAAAGTCTCAAAACTAAGTCCTTCCCAGTTTTCAGGATACTTACCATGAATATTACCAATACCTGCTGCAAGCATTGTAACACCAAGGTCTGCAATTGACTTACATTCCTGTGGGTCTGCACATTCACCCTTACCAACAACACCATCTTCTTCTCCACCAATTGAGCCAACTTCTGCTTCAAGAGAAAGACCTTTCTCTTCGCAAATTGCAACTAATTCTTTTGTCTTAGCGATGTTTTCGTCGATTGGATAATGAGAACCGTCGAACATTACTGAAGAAAAACCTGCATTAATACAAGCCATTGCTCCATCATAACTACCATGGTCTAAGTGTAATGCAACTGGAACTGTAATGTTTAATTCCTCTAACATTCCATTAACCATTCCTACGATAGTCTTGTAACCACACATATACTTTCCTGCACCTTCTGATACACCAAGAATAACAGGCGAGTTAAGTTCCTGAGCTGTAAGTAAAATAGACTTTGTCCACTCTAAGTTATTAATATTAAACTGTCCTACTGCATAATGTCCTGCTTTTGCTTTTGTAAGCATTTCTTTTGCTGATACTAACATTCTTTCTTCCTCCATGTTAATTTTAGTCCATATATGACTTTATTATAGTGCATGAATCAAGAAATGTAAAGTATACCTTGCGGATTTTCCATTTCCCATTTATACTTTTCTTACAGAAATGCTACCACTTTTATAATTATGCATTATGGGTAAAACTAATTCTTACCTATAATTTGCAAATCATTTTGTACCAATTTACGATATATGAAAACGGAGACTCATAGTATGAAAACATATAGTCAAAAACAATATTTATTAATTTCCATTTTTCTTTTTGCACTTCTAATTAGTGGGTGCAGCAAAGATTCCCAAGAGGTAGCCACATCAAAATCGGCTATTTACTTCGATACACCAATCACTATAACCATATATCACGACAAAGACAACCTACCACCAGACAATATATTTCAGGATGTGTTTGACTTGTGTTCACACTATCAAAATATATGCGATGCTCATACTGCAACTAGCGAACTTGGCATGCTTAATAATCGAACTTTGAATTACACAACCCAAGAAGAGATTGATATGTATCTTGTTTCTGAAGAACTCTATGATATGGTTTTAGCAGGAATTAATGCTCATACTAATTACTCTAATCAATTTGACATAACCATCGCACCGCTAATTTCCCTCTGGAATTTCAGTGAAAGATACAACTTGCCAACTGCTGCCCAAATTCCTATTCCCGACAAAGAAGATATTTTAGAAACTCTAGTTAATGTGGACTCAAACAACTTGATTTTATGTCATAATGAACAAAACAACGAATACTTTATCGGATTTTCAGGAAACAACCCTAACATTGCTATTGATTTAGGTGGTCTAGCAAAGGGGTATGTGGCGGATAAAATAAAAGAACACTTATTAGAAAACGACATAAACAGTGCACTTATAGACTTAGGTGGCAATATATACGCTTTAGGCACTCACCTAAACGGAGATGATTTTACAATCGGAATCAAAAAGCCTTACAGTGACACTGGTGAATACTCTACCACGGTAAATGTAACCAATAAATGTGTTATCACCAGCGGCATTTATGAAAGATATTTCGACAATAACGGAACAAAGTATCATCACATTTTATCGCCATCTACCGGTTATCCTGCATCCTGCGACCTTTTAAGTGTCTCTATAATCAGCGATAGTTCACTTCAAGGAGACATTCTAAGCACAACATGCCTGCTAATAGGAAAAGACCTTGCTACCGAACTAGTAGAAGGTCTTGACAATACCAGTGCTATAATGATTACCACCGACTATGAAGTAATTACTGTATCTTAAGTTTGTATACCTTTATAGCATTGGCATACATTATCTTTTCATAGTCCTCATCTGTAACCATGTTTTTAAATTCATTAAAATATATCTGATAGAATTCCGGATGAGCATATGTATCCAAACCATCAATAGGATTATCACTTCCAAACAACAAGCAATCTGCTGAGCACTCATTCACTATTCTTAGTGCATTCTCAGGTCTTACCCATGCAAGGTCTGCATAAAGATTTGGAAGTTTCTCCTTTAAGCAGTCTAACGCCTGCTGGTTGTCAGGAGAGCCTAACTGTGCATGCGCCATAACAAATCTCACATCCGGATACTTTTTAGCCATCTCGTATACTTGTCTACAATCACTGTATTCATCACATGCTGTATGGGACATCACCGCAATATCATATTTTCTTGCAAGTTCAATATATTCTAAAACCTTAGGACTATCAAATCTTGTTTTATTGTGGTATGGATGCATCTTTATTCCATGCACTACATCTAAATTATCTGCGATAAGTCTCTCAAACTCGTCATCGCAACTTTCCATAAGAGGCATTCCCCACAAAAGGGTTCCTATCTTATCAGGATTACTTTTAGCAAATTCTATTGCCCTTTTGTTAACGTCTGTTTGTTTTTGTCTAAATTCATCAGGTATAATATTTTGGTCAAAATCCACCTCCGAACCATCAAGGTTGCTAATAAGTGCATAATCTATGTTGTATTTTTCCATAGATTCTAACACCATCTGTGGTGGAAAAACTAAGCCGAGGCTATTCCCAATGTGTACATGAGCATCAATAATCATAATTAATCCAATTCCTTATACATCAAATTATCGCCATCATATTCGTCAATTCTCTTAACAAGATCTCTAACAAAATCCTGCGCTTTTTCTTCTTCTGCATACCACGCAGTTGATGGTCCAAATCCAAATGCTGGTCCATTAGCGCCTTTTTTCTTAGGTATATTCCATCTTGTGTATCTGCTTCTCTCTCCAACCGGAAGTAATACACAGTTCTCAGTTTCTGCAACTATATTATAAAGTTGATGGAATTCATCTTCCCCTTCACCAAATATAGCTTCCTGATAATATCTGTATACTGTTGCATTTTTATACCAGCCAACAACAACCATTCTGTTGTCATTACCTTCTTTTTTTGCGCACCATACAACTAAAACATTCTCAGCAAAATCATCCGATGGCGATACGCCGCTTATTTTCTCAATGTGAACTTGTCCAGCCTTGCTTCCGCCCGCACTTTTTGCCGAAAAGTATCCAAGGCATGTCTCCTTATCTTCTAAAAAACAAGAAGAAAAATTAAACTGTTCCTGAACCTGTGACATATCCTTTGTTCTAACACAGAGATTTACCGGTTCGTCAACTCCCGGCATAATTCCTCTGTAATACTTCATAAATGCAATATTGCAAAATAAAATCTTCACAACTACTACTCCTTTCAACCTACTTCATACTGATAATAGTCTGCATTATTGTAAAGCATTTATCTCTATCAGTTTCTGAAAGTCTATCGTAATACTCTACAAGTCTGTCTCTTTGAGCAAGTTTGACTTCATCATTAACAGGGGTGTATCCAACCAGTGTATCAATAGAAACTTTAAAGAAATCAGCTATTTTAACCAACAACTCAATATTAGGCTGAGAACTATCTTTCTCGTAATTACTAACCATTTGCTGAGTAATTCCTAGAACCTCACCTAACCTTGCCTGACTAACCCTATTCTCTTTTCGTAATCTTTCTAAATTATTCCCAAATGACATAATGTTCTTCTCCTTCCAGTTCTAACCCTAACAACTTATTATAACAAGCATTTACCATTTTTTCAATAAATGTTGCAATAAATTAAGGCACTTTTTAATACTTTTTGCTGTGTAAATGTAATAGCTGACTGATACTTTTCAACTGCATGAGGAATACTTTCTTTATCATTAGTGAAAAACCTTGCCAAGACTTCCCCTTTTTCCACCTTATCTCCAGTCTTAACGTTGAGCATTATACCAGCGCTAAAATCTATACAACTTTCTTTTGTTTTTCTTCCTGCACCAAGAAGCATAGCGCAATTGCCTATCTCCTGAGCATCCATCTTCCCTATATATCCACTTTCTTCGGCTACAACCTCATATGTATACTTTGCTTTATCCAACAGTTTCGTATTCTCCAACACATCTACATTACCACCTTGAGCCGCAACCATATCTTTTAATTTATTGTATGCGCTTCCTGAAGCAATGGCATTTTCAGCCATTGTGATACATTCTTCCATAGTCCCCTTTTCTCCAAGATACAACATAGCACCCGCCAACTCCACGCACACCTTCTTTAAGTCATCAGGTCCTCCACCCTTTAAAACCTCTACCGCCTCTATAACTTCGATACTATTGCCAATGGCACGTCCTAAAGGAACATCCATATCTGTAACCAATGCAGCCATCTTCCTTCCTGCATTTTTTCCAATAGTAATCATAAGTTTTGCTAATGTTTTGGCGTCCTCTACATTCTTCATAAAGGCACCACTTCCCGTTGTTACATCGAGTACTATACAGTCACTGCCTGCCGCTAACTTCTTACTCATCACAGAGGATGCAATCAAGGGTATACTGTCCACTGTTGCCGTCACATCTCTTAAAGCATATAGTTTTTTGTCAGCAGGGGTTAAATTACCTGTCTGTCCTATTACGCTTAAACCCTTTTCGTTTACAACAGCCACAAATTCCTCCATAGATAAATCTGTCCTGTAACCTGGTATAGACTCTAGTTTATCTATTGTACCCCCTGTATGTCCAAGGCCCCTTCCCGACATTTTAGCAACCTTCAATCCACAAGCAGCTACTACCGGTGCAATTATTAGCGTAGTCTTATCCCCTACACCACCTGTAGAATGCTTATCTACTTTTATTCCATTTATACTTGATAAATCAACCATATCGCCCGAATGAGCCATTGCCATGGTAAGAGTTGTTATCTCTTCTTCATTCATGGAATTAAAGCAAACAGACATAAGAAACGCCGACATCTGATAATCTGGAATACTACCTTTGGTGTATTCCTCTACCATCCAATCTATCTCTTCCTTTGTCAGCGCATTCCCCAACTTTTTTTTATATATCAGGTCATACATTCTCATAGGCAATTCCCTTTCTGACATATATTTGATACGACTTTACTCAATACCAAATATACTTAATATTACAGATTCTCTGGACCAAAACTTTCAGGAAATAATTCCCCAAAAGTTAATACTTTTGATTCTTCACCATCTTTTATCAATATCACTAAAAAGTCATCTCTTACAAACTCTCTTAAAACTTGTCTACATACGCCACATGGTGGACAGTATTCTAACGCATTTTTATTCTTTCCACCCGCAATAGCAATTGCCTCAAATTCTCTAACCCCTTCACTTACCGCTTTAAATAAAGCCACTCTTTCTGCGCAACATCCGGGAGAATATGCTGCATTTTCCACATTGCATCCTGTAAAAATTCTCCCATCTTTAGAAAGCAATGCTGCCCCGACATTAAATCCCGAATAAGGTGCATAACTTAATTTTTGCATTTCTCTTGCTTTTTCCTCAAGCAATTTTAAAGACATACCTATTTCCATTTCAAGTTCCTCTTTAAATTCCGTTATTCGCTAATATCCTTTCGGATTTTGTGGTTCGTCTTTCAAGATTTTAACAATTCGACTAGTTCCAAGTCTTGATGCTCCAATTTCAATAAAATCCTTAGCATCCTGAATAGAACTAATCCCTCCTGCCGCTTTTACCTTTATTCCTTCTACTTCCCTACACATGAGCGCCACTCCTTCTTTAGTAGCTCCTGCAGTAGAAAATCCTGTTGAAGTCTTAATATATTCAGCCCCAGACTTACTAACCACCTTACAAAGCTTTATTATTTCCTCCTCAGTAAGAAGGCAGGTTTCGATAATTACTTTTAAAACATTCTCACCACAAGCCTGTTTTACTTGTTTTATTTCATCTAATACTTTATCATACATACCGGCTTTTACCCATCCGATATTGATAACCATGTCAATCTCTTTAGCTCCGTTATTAACTGCATCTTTAGTTTCAAATACCTTTACAGCAGTAGTATTATAACCATTAGGAAAACCTATAACCGTACATATGGAAATCTCATCCTTAAGATATTCCTTTGCCTGTTTTACATACGAAGGAGGAATACATACAGATGCGGTTTTGTATTCCAAGCCATCGTCACAAATTCTTTTTACTTCATCCCAAGTTGCTCCTTGCGCTAAAAGAGTATGGTCTACATATCTTGTTATCTCATCCATATATCTACTCCCTTACAGGCTTAAACTCTTCTAATTCTTTTTGTGTTTCAGGAACAACAAGTCTGTCTGAAACTATCATCTCTTTAAGATTATCAATTTTGTTTTGTTCTGACAACGGTATAAAATCTACTGAATATGGTGATACACCCACAGCCCCGTCAGAAAGACCATAATCCATGTTCTGTCCCCCTACATCTATACCTTCCTTAGCACGAAGGCACACATACTCAACTGCACTATCCACCATCTTTAATACCGATGTTATAACAACATCTTCCCCAAGACTACTTTGGTCAACATCCACGCCAACAATGTATTTGCCCTGAGCCACCGCCTCTTCAATAGCCCCAACTCCTGCTGCACCTGATGCAGCAAATAATACATCACAGCCTCCATCATATAATTCTTTTGCTATTCCTTTTACCAACTGAGCATCTGTAAAACTTTCCGAATATTTTGTTTCAACGATGATGTTCTCATTGTAATACATAGCACCTGCTTTATATCCAACTTCAAATCCTTTTATAACATCAGAGGTCATTCCGCCAATAAATGCAATCTTTCCGGTTTTTGACTTAGACGCGGCTATATATCCTCCAAGAAATGCTGCCTCGTTTGATCTAAAACAAACACCCGTAACATTATCAGGCACATCTTCGTATTTGCCATCGACTACAGCAAAATTTACATCCGGATATTCCTTGGCAACTTTAAGAAGTTCTTCTCCATATATAACTCCCACTGCCCATATCAAGTCACATTTTTCTTTAACCAATTCTTTGGCAGCTTCTACAACACCTGTCTCTGACTCAACTTCTTTAATACTAACCTCACAACCTGTCTTTTTTTCAAAATTATCAAGTCCATATACAGCAGATTTTACGAAGCCACTTTTCTTTGCTTCTTCCTTACCTACTACAATACCAACCTTAAAATCACTTACTTTATGTGTTGCCACAGGACTTTTAGTATTGTCAACATCTTTCTCGTTTTCCTGACATGCTACTAAGCAGAAAGCGAAAACAAATAATAACAAAAATCTTATTCCTTTTTTCATATAACTTCCTCCTTTTTCCGTCTAAATTAATCTTACCAATGACTGACTATTTAATCAAGCATGGATTTCCCATCTATATCTCCCCAAATCTCTAAATAATTCGCAATTGTTGCCCCTATATCTGCAAATGTATCTCTAGTTCCCATATTATGCCCTTTTTTTATATTCTGCCCATACATAATAAACGGAGTGTATTCCCTAGAATGGTCTGTAGATGGCGTAGCAGGATCACAGCCGTGATCAGCGGTAATCATAAGCACATCCTCTTCTTTCATGGCAGCAATAATCTCAGGTAATCTTGTATCAAATTCAATCAACGCCTTTTTGTACCCCTGCACATCATTTCTATGCCCATAAGACATATCAAAATCTACCAAATTAGTGAAAATGATTCCGTCAAAGTCTTCAATCATATACTCTAATGTTTTATCTATCCCATCATTATTGGAAGATGTTCTAACATATTCACTAATCCCTTCTCCCGCAAATATATCATATATTTTACCAACTGCTTTAACAGTTTTCTTACTTTCCTTTATATAATCGAGAACAGTCTTTTTTGAGGGTTTTAGGGAATAATCATGTCGATTTGATGTGCGCACATAATCAGGATAGGTCCCCACAAATGGTCTGGCAATAATCCTGCCAACTCCCCATTTGCCTGTACATATCTTCCTTGCCTTCTCACAGATTTCGTACAATTCACTTACACCTATTACATCTTCATGAGCAGCTATCTGTAATACGCTGTCTGCAGAGGTATATACTATAATGCCTCCCGATTCTTCATGTTCTTTTCCAAAGTCTTCAATCACTTTAGTTCCCGAATATGGTTTATTGCACAGAACCTTTCTTCCTGTCTGATTTTCTAACTCCTCGATTAGTTCACTGTCAAATCCATCAGGGAAAGTTGGCAACGCTCTATCAGATACAATACCCGCTATCTCCCAATGACCTATGGTAGTGTCCTTTCCCATTGATGCCTCTGTCATTCTTGCAAATGTACCTAAAGGCTCTTCTACCCCTCTAGCCCAATCCATTCCATCCATATTAAAAAGACCCAGTCTAGCCATATTAGGTAAAAGTTTATAATCACCTTCCAGAGCACTTTTCAAAGTATTAGAACCTTCATCTTTAAACATTGCCGCATCAGGTGCTTCCCCAATTCCAACGCTATCTAGTACAATTAAAATAACTCTTTTCATACCTTACTCCTTCCAGTTTAGCCCACGCAATCAAATCACAAAGCCCCTACTCCCAAATTAGCCTCTAATCCTACTATTTAGCCAAATTTTCCGGATTTAGGCACTCAAGTTGTGGCACCACAAACAATCCATCTTTTCTAATCAATACATCATCAAAGTAAATCTCTCCGCCACCGTATTCAGGGGTTTGAATACATACCAAATCCCAATGTATAGCAGACGAATTACCATTATAAGCATCATCATAACAATTACCTGGTGTGAAGTGGAATGAACCTTTAATCTTCTCATCAAATAATGTATCCTTCATAGGATTTGATATATACGGATTCACTCCAATTGCAAACTCTCCAATATATCTCGCCCCATCATCTATATCGAAAATCTCGTTAATTCGCTGTGTATTATTTGCTGTAGCCTTAATAATTTTACCATTTTTAAACTCAAGGGAAATACTCTCAAATGTAAATCCCTGAAATACGGCCGGTGTATTATATGTTAGTACACCATTTACAGAATCCTTCACTGGTGCCGTGTAGACTTCTCCATCAGGAATATTAAGTTCTCCTGCACAAGGAATAGCATTTATGCCTTTTATGGAAAATGTTATATCTGTACCCGGTCCGGTAATTCTTACTTTATCTGTTTTGTTCATGTACTCAACAAGATTCTTCATAGCCTCATTCATCTTAGAATAATCCAGATTACATACTTTAAAATAGTAGTCTTCAAAGGCCTCTAAACTCATGGAAGAAAGCTGTGCCATAGCTTCGTTAGGGTATCGAAGAACTACCCATCTTGTCTTTTTAACTCGTATTTCATGGTGAACAACAGTTGAGTAATACTTCTCATACATATTCATTTTTTCTGATGGTACATCCGAAAGTTCAGATACGTTTTCCGGTCCTCTTATACCCACATAACAGTCCATCTGGTCCATAAGTTCCCCATCGTTTTTAGCCATTATTTCTAGTTGTTCTTTAGTGCAGTTTAATAATAGTTCTCTTTGTACACTCTTATCTGTATACTCCACAAAAGGGATTCCACCTACAGCATAAACTTCTTTAATGATTGCTCTTGCCAAATCCTTTGTCTTTTCTCCAATATAATGTACATATACTTTGTCATTTTCCTTAACCTTCATAGAATAATTAACAAGGTTCTTTGCTAAATATTTAATACGCTCGTCCATTTTTATTCCTTCCTTTATCTATTCTAATATCTACTAAATCCTATTTCATACCCTGCTATGCTTGCTAAGCATCAATTAATCCTTCACATAAGTTATGAAAATATTGCCCACTTCTTTAAACTGTGCGTCTGCCTGATATCTTAACATAACCTCTTTTGTTCCTGTTTTAGGATTATATACCGTTATTGTTTCTTCATCGTAAGCCGTAATGATTACTGCATTATCTGTGGTTTTCATTGCCAATACCGGAATGGACTGACTTACAAAATACAAGGCGTTATCCAAAGATATTCCTGTTACATTAACTGCTTTATCTTGCATATGCTCATTTAGAAGTGTTATTATGGATTCTTCTTTTTCTAACGCTTCCTCTTCCACCGTAATTCCTGCATGGGCTAATATAATTTGCATGGCTGCCACAGTACTGCTTCTAGTTGATGATTGCGTTATCTCTTTAATTGGTCCCACATTACTAGAAGTTTTCGTCACGCCTCTTTCCCATATCTTGCGACCCATACTATCAAATACCAAGCCCATTCTTTCATTGGCCACTTCTATAGCCTCTCCTGCATGAACTTTAGACTCTTCCAAACCATGGAAAGAATATACATAATATGAAATACTCTCCTTTGGATTTACATCAAGTCTTAAAACTGTATCCTTTGTAATCTTTGTGTATTCTACCTCTTTTAATTTAGGCACTTCTTTAATCTTACTGGTATCTGGCAGATTAAGATACCACTCTGTCATTGTCTGTTGCGTTACTCTGCTGTCTGGAGTCAAATAAGAACCTGAATGCTCGTTATTATACATGTAATCATCATCTATAGTAACGAAAAAACCGTCCGAATTTCTTGCCACTCTGTTTAGGCAAATCTTGTTATCTTCCACCGTCGCTCTTATTACATACTTATCTTTAACAGAATATGTCTTTTTCAAGTTATTATCTTCATCTGCTATAAACACACTGGATAATGGTGTAACTGCAGAACCATCTGATAAAGTAGACTGATCCTTTATATATCCGCCACCATATATTATATTGCTTCCAATGCTTCCAAGAATCTTTACAACTCCACCTTCACCTGCAGTTATAGTACTCTTTTTACCTGTTTCCAGATTCATAATATTTAAAGTCTTTTCTGCTTCTTTTCCACTTTCCTGCCACGCAATAATCCCACTCTTTTGCGGCATTACCATATTGTCATTGCTTATATTCTCAGCTATTTTGTTAAGTTCCTTAGTTACCATATTATATTCATAAATTATATTGTTTACTGCAAAATAATAAACCTGAGAATCATTAATATATGCAAACTCATTTATCTGTTCTTTAAGCCTGTTATAAGGCAAATCTACCGGAATATAAAGCATCTCTTCTATTCGGTTCTCATTTGCATAATATTCGTAAAGAATTATGGCAAGTCTTCCCTCATATTCTCCTCTGTTCATATAACCATATACCATGAACTTGATATTGCCATCAGCATCCATTTTAAGAATTCTAATATTATGGTTATCATTAACATCTCTTACATAGTCAGACTCTTGCTGTCTGAAAGAAAAAACTTTATATGCTGTGTTAACCGCCATATTATAAAACCACAGTTCGTTACTCCTTACGAAGCACATCTTACTATTATCTTCACTAACAATGGAATCCACATTTGGCTCACTGGTAATTCCCAGTTTTAGTTCGCTTTTAGCCACACTTGCTAAAGAAATATCAAATAACTGTTCCATATTTCTTTCATAGTGAAGCAAATACATTCTTGTAGATGTCCATCTCACCCTGTATCCTTCGCTAACTTTGTAACGCTCTGTACCCGAACCCGTTTTTGCCTGAACATAGTACTCCATTTCTATTATAGCTGTGTCCTTGGTAATCTCCCTAATAGTTGGTATTGACGCGCTAATCACTCTAGGTTCTAGAGCACCAAAACTTATAAGGTCCAAACTTGAATGAATATTAACATATGATAAATCTGTATTGGACATGGTTCCATTAGGTTCAATATTCTTAATAACTGCATTCGCTTTACTCTTATCTAAAATATTGTTATGGAAATTTGTTGCAAACTCCATCATCTCTACAAAATGAGATGTATCCAACTTTACTAATCTGGTATAAAAATGTATTCTATCTCCCTTGTCTGTTATCAGATTAATCTCAAGGCAATATTCTTCTTCATCCTTTAATTCGTTAGTCACTCCAAAACTGGCAGATATATAGTTTTCTTTATCCTCAAAAGAATTAATATCACCTTTTTCAACCACTTTACCTGACACGGTTCGCACAATGTAATCTGCTTTTTTTACAACGGTTTCATTCTCCTTAACGTAAAATGTCACCTTTTGTTCATCATCTGTCAAAACAAGACCATCTCTTATCTTTCCACTATCAAGACTTGCACTGTAACCATAAGATGTATTAATCAGTTTTCCCTCACACATATAATGTATGACAGGGTAAGTTGCTTTTTCAAACTCAGCTACTGCATCGTGAGCATTTTTTTGTTCATGTATGTTTTTGCCAAAATATGCCACAGACAAACCAAAGCATATCAGACAGGCTATTATTCTATATATATGTTTTAACATTTAGTCCTCGATTCTAAGTAATTAACTGTTGCCCATACTTATATCTAACCACGATTTTCCCTTAAAATCAATAGAATTACCCTAATATAATCATTAATATTCTTCATTCAATATAGGTGTGGCAATATATATATTTGTTGTATGGTTTTCTTCATCATATGTATATACTACATTAATATTACTTTTCTCTCCCAAAACATCTACACTTTCCCTTATCTTTTTGCTGTAGGCATAAACTGAATATATTCCCTGCCCGGATTTTTGTTCTAAAACCACTGCTTCCATTTTATCGCATATCTCTTTTGTGTTTTTATCTATAAAATCGTTGGAAACTTTACCCGGATATTCTCCTTTAAGTACCAAATACTCTTTTAATACATTCATTTTTTCCTTCTCAAAGAATTCTCTTAGAGCACTACCTACAGATACAATTCTGCTCCTTGTACCAATATATTCTTCATTATCACTTTCAATACTCAGTAGTATTTTAATATCTCCATCATCAGTTTTTCTAAGAGATATTAAAACCTCTACCTTATCATTTTTCCCTTTAAGATTTCCGCCATAGTCTGTTTCATTATACTCATATTCTTCACTTGAAAGACCTGCTATCCCTCCTATATGTGCTAACAATCCTTTTTCATCCTTCTTTGTCATATACTTATTATTCACAGATATATCCATTACAAATCTTCCATTTTTACAGATAGTATTACTACTGGCAAATACCTGACATAATATATCATCTTTTTTAGAGTATGTAGTAAGAATCACCTGCACTCCTATGGCAAAAATAACCCCTAATAATATTAACAACTTCTTTCTAATTCCCTTTTCCATAAAAAACCCTCCCAAATGTTATACTTTAAGTATTGACACTTTCGGAGGGTTTATTCATATTTACTTATATTTATCTGCCACTTCAAGTCGTGTTATAGACCTTTTTAATGCTAATTCTGCTCTCTGGAAATTAACTTCTCCTTCTTGACCCGAAAGTCTTCTCTCGGCTCTAATCTTTGCCTCATTAGCCCTGTTAATGTCTATTTCATCAGGCCACTCACAGGACTGGGCCAGAATAGTTACACTATCTTGCAGAATTCTCACAATTCCATCTATTAAAGCAGCTTCCTTTGTATCATCAGTTTCTTTAATAATTAAAGCCCCCGGAGATACCACTGCGGTAAGAGGAATATGTCCCTTTAGAATTCCTATGTCGCCTTCTGTAGTTTTAAGTTCTACCATTTCAACTGCTCCTTCATAGAATATTCTATTAGGGGTCACGACTTTTAGATTAAATAACTTACTATCGTCCATGGCTTCCTCTTTTCTGCGCCTTTAACGCCTGATTTATTCTTCATTATTCTTCATTCTTGCAACAACATCATCAATATTACCTGCATTTAAGAAATAACTTTCAGGAATATTATCATGTTTTCCTTCAAGAATCTCTTTAAATCCGGCTATTGTTTCATTAAGCGGTACATACTTACCTTCTATACCTGTAAATTGCTCTGCAACATTAAATGGCTGAGATAAGAATCTTTGTACTTTTCTTGCTCTAGATACAACTAACTTTTCTTCTTCTGAAAGTTCGTCCATACCTAATATAGCAATAATATCTTGAAGTTCTTTATATCTTTGTAATATCTCCTGAACCCCACGAGCCACTTCGTAATGTTCCTGTCCAACAACTCTTGGATCTAGAATTCTTGATGTAGACTCTAGTGGATCAACTGCCGGATAAATACCAAGTTCAACTATAGAACGGGAAAGAACTGTAGTTGCATCAAGGTGAGCAAATGTAGTTGCCGGAGCTGGGTCTGTTAAGTCATCCGCTGGCACATAAACCGCCTGAACTGATGTTATGGAACCGCTCTTGGTAGATGTAATACGCTCTTGTAACGCACCCATTTCTGTCTGAAGCGTTGGCTGATAACCAACCGCACTTGGCATTCTACCTAAAAGCGCTGACACTTCAGAACCTGCCTGAGTAAATCTAAATATATTATCAATGAATAAAAGTACATCTTTTCCTACTTTATCTCTAAAGTATTCTGCCATTGTAAGACCTGTAAGACCAACTCTCATTCTTGCTCCAGGCGGCTCATTCATCTGACCAAACACCATGGTAGTCTTATCAATAACGCCTGACTCTATCATCTCATAATATAAGTCATTACCCTCTCTTGTTCTTTCACCAACACCGGTAAATACTGAATATCCACCGTGCTCAGTTGCAATGTTAGTAATAAGTTCCTGAATAAGAACTGTCTTACCTACACCTGCACCTCCGAAAAGACCAATCTTACCACCTTTTTGGTAAGGACATAATAAGTCTACTACCTTAATTCCTGTTTCGAGTATTTCTGTTGTTGTAGATTGTTCTTCAAATGCCGGTGCACTTCTGTGAATAGGATTATAATCTACACCCTCTGGTACTGGCTTATTATCAATTGGTTCTCCTAATACGTTAAACATTCTGCCTAATGTATTTTCGCCAACAGGAACACTAATTGGAGCTCCTGTTGCTACTGCTTCCATACCACGAACAAGTCCATCAGTAGGACCCATAGCTATACACTTTACGGTATCATCACCAAGATGTGCTGCAACCTCTACAACTAATCTACTGCCTTTATTGTCAATTTCGATTGCTTCGTAAATCTGTGGAAGATTACCCTCGCTGAACTTTATATCTAGAACAGCTCCGATAATCTGAGTGATTTTACCAACATTTCTGTCTGCCATATACTTTGTCCACTCCTTTTGTTAGTTAATTGCAGAGGCACCTGCCACAATCTCAGTAAGTTCCTGAGTAATTGATGCCTGTCTGGCTCTATTATACTTCAACGATAAATCGCTTATCATTTCCTCTGCGTTACTTGTTGCTGAATCCATTGCCTGCATTCTTGCGCCATTTTCACTGGCTACCGCCTCAATAAGCGCCCCATAGATTAGACTGTTAATATAATTTGGAATTATCATATCTAGTGCTTCATCTGCATCAGGTTCAAAGTTCATCAACGTCAAATCATCTATTGTTGGTTTTTCATCCTTAGCTTCGTTCTCCTTAGATTCAATCTGAACAGGGAGAAGTTTTAGCATGGTTGGAATATGGCTTACAGTATTCTTAAATCTGGTGTATGCAAGATATATCTCTCCAAACTCACCATTTGCAAACCCTTCCAGAACATCCTTACCTATTTTGCAGGCATCCGAAAACAAAGGAGTATTAATAACCTCGCAGTAATCTGCTGCTATATTATAGCCTCTTCTTGCCAAAGCTTCCTTACCTTTTCTACCAACTGCATAAACCATAGCTTTAGCCGGCTCTATATCACTTCCCGTAATCATCTTAATCACATTAGAATTATATCCTCCTGCCAAACCTTTGTTAGAGGTAATGACTATAATAGCTGCTTTATCTGATTCTCCCGGTTTTAAATACCTATGGTCTATATTACCTGCTTTTTTTAGTACCTGACTTATTGTTTCGTACATGCAGTCAGAATAAGGCTTAGTTTGTTCTGCACCTGTTTTAGCATGTTGAAGCTTTACTGTAGAAACAAGCTTCATTGCCTTGGTAATCTGTTGGGTGCTTTGGATACTGCCTTTTCTTCTTTTTATGTCTCTCATGGAGGCCATATTCTACACCGCCTCTCTGTTTATTTTAAGAAGTCTTGCTTAAACTCTTTTATTGCGTTAATAAGTTTTTCTTCTGTTTCCTCTGAAATAACTTTTTCTTCTCTAATTGATTTTGGTATTTCAGAATACTTTGTATCAATAAATTCAAACAGACCCTTTTCAAATGCACTGATATCATCAACTTCTACATCTAAAAGATATCTCTTTGTAGCTGCATAAATAATAATAATCTGATATTCAACAGGCATTGGTTTATACTGTGGCTGTTTTAAAATCTCTTTAATTCTTTCACCTTGAGCTAGTTTTAATCTTGTATCCGCATCAAGGTCTGAACCAAACTGTGAGAAGGCAGCCAATTCTCTATACTGTGCAAGTTCTATTCTTATTGGTCCTGCTATCTTTTTCATTGCCTTTATCTGTGCTGAACCACCAACTCTCGACACTGAAAGACCTGCATTAACTGCTGGTCTGAAACCTGCGTTAAACATCTCTGTTTCAAGGTATATCTGTCCATCTGTAATAGATATTACATTAGTTGGAATATACGCAGATACATCTCCCGCCTGTGTTTCTATGATAGGTAGCGCTGTAAGAGAACCTCCTCCTAACTCATCAGAAAGTCTAGCTGCTCTTTCCAAAAGTCTTGAGTGAAGATAGAATACATCTCCAGGATATGCCTCACGTCCAGGTGGTCTCTTAAGCAATAAGGACAATGTACGATAAGCAGCTGCATGCTTACTTAAATCATCATATATAACCAATACATCCTGTCCATTTTCCATCCACTCTTCACCAATAGCACATCCTGAGTATGGAGCAATGTACTGTAATGGTGCAAGTTCACTTGCTGTAGAAGCAACAACTGTTGTATAGTCCATTGCACCATATTCTTCTAGTGTCTTAACAATAGAAGCCACTGTAGATGCTTTCTGTCCTATTGCAACATATATACATTTTACATTCTGTCCTTTTTGATTAATTATTGTATCAATGGCAATCGCCGTCTTACCAGTCTGTCTGTCACCTATAATTAACTCTCTTTGTCCTCTTCCTATAGGAATCATCGAGTCAATTGCCTTAATTCCCGTCTGAAGAGGTGTATCAACAGATTTTCTGGAAATAACACCAGAAGCCACTCTTTCAACTTGACGATATTTAGTAGTATTAATTGGACCTTTTCCATCTATTGGCTGTCCCAATGCATTAACAACACGGCCCGTCATCGCATCACCTACAGGCACTTCAACAACTCTTCCTGTAGTTCTTACTGTATCACCTTCACTAATATTGGAACTGTCACCTAATAAAACAGCACCTACATTGTCTTCTTCTAAGTTAAGTACCATTCCGTATACATCACCTGGGAACTCTAGAAGTTCACCTTGCATAGCCATTTCCAATCCATGAACACGCGCAATACCATCGGCAACCTGAATAACAGTACCCACATCAGACACTTCTAACTTAGTACTATATCTTTGAATCTGTTCTTTAATAACACAGCTTATTTCTTCTGGTCTTAAATTCATGAGTATCGTGCACCTTCCTTCTAATTTGTTATAACAGAGACACCATTTAAGGTTTTTTCCATCTTTTCAAGTTTACTTTTTATACTTGAATCCACAACTCTGTCTTTAATTCTCAAGATAAGCCCACCGATTATGGACTCATCCACTGTATAATAAGTTTCTAATTCCTTATAATCAGTTACAGATATTATCTTACTTTCAATATCTGTCTTCTTAGCATCGCTAAGGGGAAATGCAGATGTAACATAAAGTACGCCAATCTTTCTATATTCTTTATATCTATCTATAAAGTAATCAAATATAGCTACTATGTCACCATCTCTTCCTTTTTCAACTACTGTAACTAACAAGCCTACCAAAGTGTCAGATACTCTGCCTTTGAAAATGTTTTCAACAACTTCTATCTTTTCTTCTCTGGATATCTTAGGATGTGAAAGCAGTGTAAGTAATTCCTGATTATCAAGCATACATTCTCTTGCACATAAAACCTGGGCATAGATATCATCTAGGGCTTTTTGTTCCAATGCAAGGTCAAACAATGCTTCACCATAAGTATTGGATACTAATTTTGCCATGTTTTATCACCCATCTCTTTTAATGTGTCATCAATTAACTGTTCCTGCTGGCCTTCGGTAATAGATGTTGAGATAATCTTTCCAGCCATAGCTGTGGCAACTGCTACCATCTCTTTCTTTACCTCATCTTGCATCTTGTCTCTTTCGAGTTTTGCTTCTCTGTTAGCTCTCTCAATTATTCTTCCTGACTCAGCTTTAGCCTCATCAATAATCTCATTTTCACGAATAAGTGCCTTCTTTCTGGCTGCACTTAATATTTCATCGCATTCTTTATCAACCTGACCAAGCTTTTCATCATAATCAGCCTTTAGTGCCAATGCATCTTCTTTTTCCTTCTTAGCATCTTCTATATCCTTATTAATCCTATCCTGTCTCTCTTTCATAAGAGCCCTTGCAGGATTAAATAGAAGATACGAAAGAAGTCCAAACAAAACAAGCATTGCTGCAGCTGCTATAAGAGCATCTACCAGAAATTGCATATCAAGTCCAAATATCCAGCCATCATCTGCCTGTGCCGCTAAAACTGTTGAAAAGGAATACAGTTTACTTAAAGTATTCACTGTGTTACCTCCTTTTGATTATATTACCTGTACAAATTATATCTTCTTAATAAGTGGGTTAGCATATAATAAGATGATAGCTACCGCGAAACCATAAAGACCTGTTGTTTCTGCAACCGCCTGTCCTAAAAGCATAGTAGACATGATATTACCTTTTGCTCCCGGATTTCTACCTACTGCAGCTGCACCCTGTCCTGCTGCGTATCCCTGACCAACACCAGGTCCTATACCTGCTATCATTGCAAGTCCTGCACCAATTGCTGAAGCAGCTAAAACTAATCCGTTATCTGTAATATTTCCCATAAAGGTTCCTCCTTAAATATAAATAATAATTTTCTTTCTAAATATTTTTCCCTTATCTTTTAAAACTTTACTCTTCTCCTGCCTCAAAATTACCTGAAACAAACACCATAGTAAGCATTACAAATACATATGCCTGTATACAACCTGAGAATATATCAAAATAGATATGAAGTACACCAGGCCATGCTATGGTAAGAATCTTAGGTATTAATCCATATATAAGTGCCATCATAACTGTTCCTGACAAAATGTTACCGAACAGACGAAGGGACATGGAAATCGGTGTTGCTATCTCACCAATAATATTAATTGGTGATAAAATAACTGGCTTAAACAAACTGGTAATGTGACCAAATTTCTGGTATTTGAAGCCCGCATAATGTATAAGCACAAAAGTAATTATTGCCAATGCAAAAGTTGTACCATAATCTGCCGTTGGTGGTCTAAGCCCTAGCAGACCGGATATATTAGATAACACAACAAATGCAAATAAAGATCCTAAATAATTAGCATATTTACCGGCATGTGTCGCACCCATTCCTCCAATCGCCATGTTGTCAACAGCCTGTACTAAAAACTCCACCACATTTAAAAAACCTGATGGTGCTTTATTAGGATCTGCTCTTCTTATAGCAATATTGGCCGCTATAGCAAACACAATAAGAATCAGCATAACTATTGCCATGGAAATATGCGTTGTTGTGATATACACTTCATGTCCAAAAAAATCAAAAGACTTATAATTATGAATTCCGAAATCTACATCATAAATCACACCTATAGGTAGGGCCAAATTCTTCAACTTATGTCTCACCTTCCTTTACATCTTCCTTATTAGTTCTTCTACTCTTATATCCACGGGCAAGGGGCACCAGATAAACTCCAAACTTAATATTCATAAGTCCTAGGAAAGTGCCAATAACACTTACATATTCCATGAAAAGAAATGATATAAATATTACCATAGCCAATAAAAGCAATCTAAAAACTGCTTTTCTTCTTGAATACTTTACCGCACTTCCTTCATCCATGGAAAGTGCTACATCGAGAGTTGCATACAAATTGTACATATAGGCTATTGCTCCTATTGTACCCAAAACTTCTCCTAATATAAAACCAATGGGACTTTCACTTATTATGGCACCGAGTATGCTTTCTGCAAAGGCCATAGATATTATTCCCACAATTATAGCCTTTAAAGTTTTCCTCGCATCCCTTAGTCCATCATCTCGCCTTGTAGTTTTCATTTCCCCAAATTCTTCTTTCTCTCTTTATATAAATCGTCATAGTATTTTTGTCTTTCATTCTCTTGCTTCAAATCCTTGGCGTACATTCTTTTGGTAAGATAAAACACATTGCGAAAAGCAACTATCACACCTAACAAAATACCGATTATCACTACATAGTCTTTCCCAAGTTTTTCTCCAAGCCATACTGCTATACCAACACACAAAAATATGGGTACCATCATTGATATCCCTATCTGGGATACTAGGGAAATTGCGAAAAGTATTTTACGTTTTTCCGACTTCATACATACTCCTTCTATTATACTAAAACCAGTACAAAATGTCTATAAAAAAACCATAAAGAAATGTATACAGCAACATATACGTCAGTGTTTTTATATATAGTCAAAAAGAAAAAGCCTGATTACAGATATGTATCAAGCTTTCTTGTAAGTTCGTCAAATTCTCCATCTGAAACAGCGCGCACTAATCCGTTAAAAGAACGCAACGCATCACACGCAGCCTCTTTCGTTATCATGTCTTCTTCCATTGCCTGGGCAAATTCATCTGCATCCATCACCACATATGAACCATCCGGTTTAATCACTATATCCAACAGCATATCTTCAAACTCATATTCGTTGCCATTAATATGAGTCCTAATGATATCGCAGTACCAGTGAACAAAATTACCTTCTTTATCAAACATTTTGCTTATCTTATACCCTCTATTCAAATAATACATAGAAACTCCCCAAGATATGTCATTTCTTGGATTAATAACATCCCATTTCGAAATTATACATTCTTCGTCCACATAAAGAACCTTATCTTTTTTTAGTTCTATTTTTTCTTTGGGAATGTGTCTGGTTCTTATAAGCTTTATGTTCTCATTCATAGTGTATCTTACCTACCTAGTTAATTCTTAATCTTCAATCTTATTAATTCTTCTAATGTGTCTTTCATCATTAGAAAATTCTGTATCAATAAATGTATCAACAATTTCTAACGCAAGTTTTTCTCCTATAATTCCCGCTCCCAGTGCAAGAACATTAGCATTGTTATGAAGTTTTGTAAGACTGGCACTTAAAGTATCATTACAAAGTGCTGCACGAACACCTCTAACTTTATTGGCAGATATGGAAATTCCAATTCCCGTCGTACAAATAACAATTCCTAAATCACATTCTTTATCTGCAACCGCCTTTGCAGCCGCACGTCCAAACTCAGGATAATCACATGATTCAAGACCATAGCATCCAAAGTCCTTACACTCTATTCCTCTTTCTTTAAGGTGCGCAATAACCTTAGTCTTTAATTCATATCCACCATGGTCACATCCTAATGCAATCTTCATAATTCCTCCATTCTGATGACAAAACATCATCACATTTATACTAATTATATTAAATCATACTAAGTAAACCCCTGTTATTGTATTCTATCCTAGTTTATACACTAATTTTTTTATCATTCTAATTAGTTCTATGTAACTCATTTCATACCCCACAATACTCTCACCGTAAGGGTCAGGCACCTCCCCAAACTCTTCAACAAATTCACTCAAAATAAACACCTTATCCTCATCAACTTCAAACTCCTGTACCATCAGTTTCTTTTCTTTAGCGGACATAGCAAGTATCAATGTATTCTGTGTCAATTCTTCCCTGTCAAATGGAACAGAACACTCTTTAGTTAATTTAACATAATTATTGTTAAGTATATCTATGGCTTTTGGATTGACCGGTTCACTAAAATGAACTACAAGTCCTCTTGAGCACACATCCCATTCTTCCGGCACAAGGTTTTTACATATAGCCTCCGCCATTGGTCCCGTACTTGTATCATCCATACTGATAAACATTATTTTATCAAAACTATCCATATCCGTCCTTTCAGGCAATTCAAAAATGTATAATAATCTTTATTTATACTTCAATTCTCTTATATCCCGCCGCCTTTAATAGTCTGTTCATTATGGCTTGTCCAAATTCATCTTCACCAAAATCTTCTGAATAGATATACAAAACTTCCATATTGTCAAACTCTCTTAATGCATTATAAAGATTATGGGACAGCGTCTGTTTATCTTTTCTGGTACCCAGTGAAATAACATTATTACATCTATATTGTTGTACGGTTTCATCTGTTGCAATTACTCCCGTCTTGTAACCACATTTTATATTATTTTCAACCAAAGTGTTGATTTTGTCAACAACTGTTTCGGGGTTTCCACTCACAATTGTCAGTTCCCCATTTGGCGCATAGTGTTTATACTTCATACCTGGCGCCTTAGGCACCAAATCCTTACCTGCATTTTCTTCCAAAATAGCCTTATCGTATCGGGCAGTTTCTAGCACCTCTTCAAGCATTTGCTTTGTAATATAACCCGGTCTTAGAATTGTTGGAACTTTTGAAGTCAAATCAACTATTGTAGATTCTATTCCTATACCAACTTCTCCACCATCTACAATATATTCAATTCTCCCTTTCATATCATTATATACATGTTCTGCCTTTGTAGGACTAGGTTTACCTGATACATTAGCGCTAGGTGCCGCAACAAAACCACCTGCTTTATCAATAAGCGCCAACGCAACCTTATTATCTGGCATCCTTACAGCAACCGTATCTAAACCACCTGTAGTTTCATAAGGCACGATATCACTTTTATTAAGCACCATTGTTAGTTGTCCCGGCCAAAACCTTTCTGCAAGAATGTACGCTTCTTTACAGACCTCTTTACATATTTTATCCAAAGTTTTTATATCACATATATGCACAATTAAAGGATTATCCGATGGGCGACCTTTAGCCTCGTAAATCTTTTTAGACGAGTTAGGATTAAGAGCGTTTCCACCTAAACCATATACCGTTTCAGTAGGAAATGCCACCAAACCGCCTTCTTTTAGGCATTTTGCCGCTGCGTCGAACTCTAATAATTCTTTGTTTGCATCTACAATCTTTGTCTCCATTTTAATCCTTTCGTGCTTCTATTCCTATTTGCTACGATTCTAATTGAACCTTGCTATCTTTTTTATTCAAATAATCCATAACCCCTTTAGCAATAGCTTTAGCCACTTTCTCTTGATAACTTCCATCTGACAGCAATTGTGCTTCTTTTTCATTTGACAAGAATCCACATTCAACTATCACCGCGGGAATATTAGATTTTTTTACAATATAATAGTCTGCATCTGATTTTTTTTGCCTTTTATTGGTCTTATCCATGTCTAAAAGTTCTTTTTGTATACACTCCGCCAGCATCTCGCTTTTTGTTGATGCCTTATAATAAAACACCTGAGCACCATGAGCACTTTCGCTTGTAAATGAGTTTTGATGAATACTTATCAGTGCATCCCCTTGGCTTTTATTCACCAGTTCAACTCTCTTATTCATATCTGCCATTTTTTTGTTGGAATCTTTGTCACTATATAAACCATTGTTATCTTTTCTGGTCATAATGACACGGATTTTATTCTCTTCCAACACATCAGCAAGTTTAAAAGCAATAGACAGATTAATATCCATTTCATAGACCCCATTTATCCCTACCTTGCCGGGGTCAATCCCACCATGACCCGCATCAACAATTACTGTATATTCATATTTCTTTTCCTGACCACCATGCACCTTTACACTCTCATCATTTGGAGTTTCTTCTTTCTCCATCATGTTAGTCAACACCGTAAATATTCCTACCAGTATGATACAAAGCAATAATATACTACCTGTTTTTTTCACATCTAATCCATCCCTATTTTCACCAGTTTCCTTTACTTTATATGCAAACTGGTATACTACACTTTATTTCATATATTCTTCATTAATAACTTCCCATATATCCTCTGTTTCAAATCCTGCTCTCCATGAGGCAACGCCTCCACATTCCCCTTCCTTAATTGCTGCCAATTTATTCTTGATTGATTTGGCGTTCTCCAGCCATATCTTATATACACTCCCATTCTTTTCATACTGCGCATAGTCCTGTCCGGTTTCTTCGTTGTAAACTATTGTTGCCGAATTCTTTGAAACGGTCTCATTTGCAGTTTCCATAGATAATGACTGAACAGACACTATCTCTATGCTTCCGTCTGTGTTTCTCTTTTCTTCCCATAGTCTCGCATAAAATGGTATACCAATAATAATCTTACCCGCCGGAACCTTCTTTTTAGTATTGTTTACCGCATTAGTTACCCAACTAATGGATGACACAGAACCACTTTGGGCTGAGCCGGAATAATGTTCATCATATGCCATAACAACAACATAATCAACAATCTTACCCTGAATATCCCTGCGATAGAATTCGTTAAATGCCATAGGCACATAACTATCCACTGACAGAATTATCTTTTCTTTGCGACATTCTACAGACAGTTCTCTTAAAAACTGAATATAATGTGGCGCACTTTTCGAGTTAATAGTCTCAAAATCAATATTTATTCCATCTATATTATATTCTTTAACTTTATTAATAAGTCCTTCAATCAACACTCTTCTTTTTTTGGTATGAGAAAACAAATTATATGTATCTATCTTTTTTTCCACATCACTAATAAGTGCCCATACTTCTACATTTCTATTATGTGCGGCTTCCACATATTCCTTATTGGCAATAGATGAAAAATTACCCTCTTCATCTGTAAGCCTAAACCATGTTGGGGAAACAACATTCACCCCTGGGCTATTATCTAGAAGTTCATTTATTGTTCCTTTTCCAACCTCACTATACACCGCATGCCATGTAAGGTTGATTTTCCCATCTTTGGTAAGGCTTTCATACTCTACTTCCTTATAATCTGTATTCATCTTCTCGTAAACCGAATCTTTTACTGTTTCTTCTTTTACATATCCCATTACACCATCCATGGTTAAAACCCCTACATATCCTTTTGCAAGTTCCATTCCTTCAGCCTTTACATGCACCTTATCCCCTGATTTCAGGTCGCATATTATCTCACTTTTTTTGTCACCCTTTACTCTAACTAAGGTATCCTCACTTACAGCAGCACTCAAAAACTCCGTCTCAAAGTCACTATATATCATTGCTCTGCTTGGATTATCATATAATTCATATTCTACTTTTCCAAAATCAGATATAAAATCAAGGCCTAAGAATATCTCGTTGTTCTTAACTGTAAATATCTTTTTACCAAAATCTTTTTCCACACCGTTTAATGTATACAGACTACTGTCTGCATTAACATGTATATTGTCTTTATCAGTAGTTACAATAACTAGTTTTTCATTAGGATCATAATAAATATTCTCTGTAAATTCCTTCTTTACGGTTTCATAATCTACATAGACTTCTCCGTCTATGTAAATACCATTCTTATCCCACTCTTTATCATTAATAAAAAGTTTAGTTTCTCCTTTAGGCACATTATATATTTCCTGTAAATCCACTCTTTCCTTAGAAGGCGCCATATAATCGAAAACCCACAAGCCTACTAATGCACCCAAACTCAAAAAAACTATTGCACCCATTATTTTAACTATAATCTTCTGTTTCACATCTATCCTCCATTGTAGGAATCACTACGTCTTCTATCTTTAATTTTACAAATTATCCTGTTATTATAACACGAATCAATAGGAAAATAAAGAACGCAAAATAACTATTAATTTTAGAAAAAGGCATCTATGATTTTATCCATAAATGCCTCGCATGCCATAATTATACAATGTTTTCTCTCGTTTTTAAGAAAAATATATTCTTCTAAATGTCCAGTTTCATATCTCCCTTTTCAATAAATCTTTTCTTTCTTAAGAATTCACATACACCCAGAGATATTACACCGGGCAAAACAAACTGCAAGCATAGAATCTCTCCTAAAACCAGCCATTTAGCCACACCACTTGCTACCATAGTTTCATAGGTCATTATAGGGCCTACCAAACCACAAGTTCCCATTCCTGAGCCTGTTGCATTACATGTCATCTTAAGAAGGCATGTTGAAACAGGTCCTAAAATAGCACTAGAAACTATTGCAGGAAGCCATATAAATGGATTTCTTATTATGTTTGGCATCTGAAGCATTGAAGTTCCAAGCCCCTGTGCAATCAATCCTCCAAATTTATTCTCTTTATAACTAGCCACTGCAAATCCTATCATATTAGCACAACATCCGACCACCGCTGCCCCTGCGGCAATTCCTGAAAGTTTTAATGACACACCAATTGCTGCAGAACTTATAGGAAGCGTTAGTGCCATTCCCATTAAAACCGATACCACCACTCCCATTACAATAGGCTTACTTTCTACTCCCCAATTAACTAAAGAACCTACTTTGGTCATAAATTTTGCAATTGGGTTGCCAAGCAAAATACCTGCGATACCTCCTGCTGCAATGGTAAGCACAGGCGTCACCAAAATATCCACTTTTGTCTTACCGGATACTATATTACCTACTTCTATTGCAACATATGAAGCAACAAAAGCCCCAAGGGGTTCTCCTGGAAGTCCAATAGTTAAGGTACCCATATTCGCAAATCGTCCTGCAATGATTTCACTTGCAAACGCACCGGTCATACCTGCAACTGCTGCCGAAACTACTACAAGTGGTGATTGCTTTAATTTGGTTGCCACACCTACACCAATACCTGCCCCTGTAAGCGTTTTAGCAAGCGCCGCAACAGTAATGATATAGCCACCTGTTCTTCCCCCTATAAAACCACCTATCTGAGCAGCAATTGTTCCCACAAGCAAAGTAGCAAACAAACCTAGGGCCATTCCTGATAAACCATCTATAAAAACTCTGTTGCACCATTTTTTAATAATCTTCATGTCTTTCTCCATTCCATGTATGCCCAAAATCAGAATCACTCTAAGGCAAACTTAGCCTCAATACCCATAATTCTTATATTAACATAATCTTTGGAAATATTAACACATCTAACAAAACCTTGCAACAAATCTTTCCCCATAAGATGCTAATAAACTGTGAAACGAAACATAACCATAATGGTATCTCTCTCCTTTTATTACCCTAGTCCAGATATTGAATCTCTTTATCATCATCAATATCATAAACTAACGAGTCATCGTTTTCGGGAGTCAAGGATTGATTATTATTATTTAAAGTCTCATCCTTATTAGGTGATTCACTTCCCTGAAACGTATCCTTGTCCTTATCTTGCGTTTCCTCGTCTGGTAAATCAAAAGATTGATTATTAGATAGTTCATCTATGTTTTCCCTTATCTTGTCATCTAGAATCTGTGCCATCTGTTTAGCAATATTAGGGTCACTCTCAATCAAGGCTGCAACAATCTGATTAACAGGATATGTAATGTAGGCCTCCTCTTGAAGTTCAGATATATATTCAACGGCATATAGCCTGCAGTTTTCTTTCGTGGCTCCATCATAAGCAGCACTTGACATTCTAAGCAGTTCCTCCTCCGAAACATCTAACCACAGTTCATTAGGTGTTTCCGTAACCGGGTTGTATACACTAACATCTTTAACTCTTTTCTTAGAAAGTACTATGTAATCAGAACCATCATTAAAAGATATCCTTATATCAACATAATCTCCCCTTTCTATCTTCCCGTTCAACTCCACATAAGAAAAATTATGAAGTCTTATATCATTAGTAAGCTTACTTTCAGTTTGTATCATATCATTTGTGACAATTACCCCTTTACTAAGATTTATTTTATAAAACCCTAGTTCTTCATTCCCTTTAATAACATCTTTAGGCAAAATATCCCCTATAGTTTCATCTACATAAACCATCTTTAATGTTCCCTTTGCTTCATCCCCAGCTTTAACATCTCTTTCTAACACATATATCCCTACTGTATCCTTCTCCTCTTTAACAGTTTTTTTCGTCACCACAAAAGCCACTGTGGTTAAAATTCCTATCGCCGCAACGCATATTATCACTATTCTACCTAGGGATTTTCTTTTATAATAATTCTTCATTTATACTTTTTTCCTTTCTCTCATATTGTATACTAACTTACTTACCCTAATAACAAGGCAAGTATTTTTTCAAAATTGTTCCCACCTATCTCATCAAATCTATCTTCATATTCAACATTTATAGCCTTAATCTTATATCCTTTTCTAAATACTTTGGCATTTTCGCCAGATGTCAGATTAAATATATATCTCCATTTTCCCTTCTTCATTAGTTCTTTATTAGATGATATATACCGCTCAAATAGTATTCTTTTCCAAGGGGAACTCAAGCCTACCAAAATCTTAATATCACAACGCAAAAGTTCTTTAGATGGACTGTCTCTTTCATTCCCAAAATCTATTACAATATAATCATAAGGCTCATTAATTATCTCAAGTAATCCATCACCACCGCCATAATCATAATAATCAACACCTTTATAACGACACCCTCCCGTACCTCCTTCCTTATCTTTTTTCTTATATGATGTCACTAAACAATCAGTGGGCGCACTAATAAGGCTACTCATCCCACTTTCTCTCATATCAATCCACGCTATCTTTTTCACGCCTAGACGTTTTAGGGAATTCGCTATCATAAGAGATATATATGTGCTTCCACATCCTTTCGATGTCCCAGCCACACCTATTATTCTTCCAATATCTTTTTCCCACGGATTATTATTGTTAAACATTCTCTTTCTACGAAAAAATCTCTTTACTTCCACTAAATCCTCCACAAATATACTTCTATTGCCACATTCACTCTAAAAGTAATCTTTCAACAAACTCTTTAACTTTAACATCAAGTTTTTCTCCAGCGTCATACTCTTTAATGTCTGGCAACACATATACTCTCATATTTCTCCCAAATACCTCATACAATTTCTCCTTGCTTGTCTCACAATCAACAACAATTCGCAAATCCTCACATATATTAAGGTATGTGATTAATTCTTTTGCCAATTTGGCATTCCAACATTTCAAAGAACACAGGCATATTACTATATCCCACTCCCATAGACCTTCCTTTATATCAGCAATCCCCTTGCCATAGTTTATTACTCTGGTTATACTATTTCCTTTTGGTATATGAGGTTCTCCTATTGAATATCCACCAAAAAGGTAACCTCCATCTTTCTGTCTGACAACACCTTTCTCATTAAGCATCTGACTTATGTATCCTTCTTTTGAAAAATCCTCATATACTGTATTAATTCTTTCGCTTAAATATGTAGCAATCATTAAAGATAGCGGAAATGCTCCTATTCCATAATCACTTTCACATACGCAAATCTTTACACCTTCATAGTCTTTACATGCCAAATTATTATGATTTTTCAATCTATAACCTTTTTGACTGCACATCTCTAAATCCTTCTTTACCCCTACCACGCTCCTGTATCTAAACACCGGATTAGTTGTTACACATCTTTTAGCAATCCTTCTAAGTCCCCAAAAAACATCTTCCCTTTTGGATTCTGTGGCTTTATCCAAAAAGAACCAGATTACCTTTCCCAAACTGTATATGTCACTCTTATTATCTATAACCTTACCCTTTTTTTGTTCCGGAGAACTGTATGCCACACTACCATAGTATTCCCTACTCCCTTTTTCTACAAAATCCCTAGAGAGAGCTGCTCCAAAATCTATTATCTTTATATTGTTATGGAATATCATAAGATTATCCGGCTTAAGATCCAGATAAAGAATTCTTTGTTCATGAGAATGCAGATAGTCTAATACATCACAAATCTGAATAGAATAATTAATTACTTCATCTAATCCTTTTAACTTCCCCATTAGTACATAATCCCTAATGGACTCCCCTTCACAAAATTCTTCTATGATATAAGAACACTCTTCGCATTCTTCAATATCATATATGATAGGTATATGTTCATTCCTAACACTTTTTAATATATTAACTTCTCTCATTAATTGTTCATAATGCATGTCCTTTTTTAATATACATTTAATAGCACGGTAGGTATTAAGTTTTACGTGAACTCCTAGGTATACTTTGGCAAAACTACCTTCTCCCACCTTTTTTACTATCCTGTACTTACCAAATAAAACACTTCCTTCCTCAAGGTCCATAACTTACCTAATCACTCTCCTTACAAACACCATTTTATATCAACTATAATAAACCACTTTTATTTGTTTTTCAAGAGTGCATAACAATGTATGCTTTTAGAAAATCATAGTTACTTTTAATGCATATTGACTATATTCCTAGTTTATTATGTATATATTAACCCCTATCAACTGTACATTTTCACCAAAGTATGCTAATATTAAATTAGAAACAAGAATATAACATTTTTCATCATGTTGACTTTAAATTCGATTTGAATTATACTATTTTTCACTTACAAAAATACCATTTTAATAATTAGTTCAAGATTAGAAAAGGATGTGATTATATGAAGATAGAAAGAATAAACGATAAACAGATTCGTTGCACCCTTTATAAAAAAGATCTTGCAGAAAGACAATTAAAAATATCCGAGTTAGCATATGGCAGCGAAAAAGCTAAGGCTTTATTTCGAGAAATGATGCAACAAGCATCCTATGAACTTGGATTTGAGGCTGAAGATATTCCTCTTATGATAGAAGCAATACCAGTGGCTGGAGAATGCTTAGTACTTGTTGTAACTAAGGTAGATGACCCAGAAGAATTAGATACCCGTTTTTCCAAATTCACTAAAAGTCTAGACGGGGATATAGATGAAGATGATGGAGACTTAGTTTCTCCACAGCCTGTAATTGACCTTTCTCGCAAAGAAGATATATTAAATTGTTTCGAGAAACTTACAGATATGATAAGTAAAGCCGGTGAACTTCAAAAGGAAGCCAGCAAAAAGGCTGAATCCGCGTCAAAGAATAATGTTACTAATAAACCTTCTGAGGATGCACCAGTTATTCCTCACTATAGACTATATCTATTTAACTCTCTTGATACAGTAATTAAGACAACCGCTATTGTGTGTCCATATTATAAGGGTGAGAGCGACCTTTACAAGTCACCAGATATGAATAGATATTTTCTGTTACTCAAGCCATCAGCCAGCAATGCAGATGTTTTTAATCGAGTGTGCGGAATATTATCTGAATACGGTGTTCCAGAAAGGACAACTTACGCAACAATGGATTTCATAAACGAGCACCTTCAACCTGTTATAACAGGTGATGCAATTTCCACTTTGGCAAAGTTGTAGGATATAAGGACCCCCATATACATTTTCTTAATTAGTTTCACAGCGAATGCGTTCGAAAATGTACATGGGGGTATTTTATTTTATAATTTAATTTTCTTTGAAAATAGCAAGATGATTTATTGCTGTTTCGTTTTTTAAGCCTCTAACACTGCATTAAGGTCTTCAACAAGTTTGTCTGCATCAAGTCCGTGAACTAAAGCAGCCTCTTCGATTGTCTCCATCTGTGCTGATGGACATCCAAAGCAGTGCATTCCAGCTTCGATTAATACTGGAATAACCTTTGCATCAATATTTATTAATTCTCCAATTAAAGTTTCCTTTGTTATCTTTGCCATAACTTAACTCCTATCCTTTCAAGATATGTTACTTTTCATAAACATTTGTAATTATAAGCCATATACCAAATATCGTCAAGACATAAACTTTTCCCTATTGTATTGTAATTTACCCCAAAATATATTAAAATATACATATCTTTTTAATATATAAGGAGGACGAGAACATGGCATATGTAATTTCTGATGAATGCTTAAGTTGTGGTGCTTGTGCTGGAGAATGTCCAGTTGGCGCAATCAGCGAAGGTGATTCAAAATACGTTATTGATGCTGACGCTTGTTTAGGCTGTGGCGCTTGTGAATCTACTTGCCCAGCAGGAGCTATCAAAGAAGCTTAATCTTAACATATTTTATTATTTAATATGCATATTAAGAAGGCGCTTTTATGGATTAACATTCCTAAAAGCGCCTTGTTTAATTCTCTTCTCTTCCTTATTTGTCTACACTCTTCTCACATTTTGGCGAAATATGCGACCGTTTTTTCTTGCAAATATCAACAAATCCCATTAATATTAATCCATAATTAATAGCGTATTTACGCAGAAATGAGGGAATACTATGTCAAATAATCAATTAAAAGAAACTAAAACCCACGAAGAACCTACATATATGACTGATACTGCATTTTCTTCTAACGAATTGCTAGGACTTATAGATGCAGGATTTTCTACCGAACAGATAAAACTGCTTATTCCTTTTATGGATAAAATAAGCACTCTTAATCACGAGGGATTAGTACTATTAAAATCTCGCCTTGACGAAAATCTGTTTTCGTCTGTAGCCGAAGATAATTCACAATACGAGACGCATTTGGATACAACATCAGATAACACTGCAAAAGAAAGCGAAGATCCAGATGTGAATTATTCCGAAATATCTGTACACCAAGAAGAATCTCTTCCCGAGGGTACCGATAAGCCCTTTGGAAACCTCGTGGAATTCTCTGTAAACAAAAGTTTTGAAGATATAAGCCGCCAACTTGCAAAGGCGGTTGCACTGGCAGTTTCTAAGGAAATCAACATGCACATACTCTCAATTAAGGCTGAACAAGACCTAAGAATAACAGCCCTCGAGAACATTGTTCAAGAGTATAAATCATTACTTAATTCCAATAATAAACCGATTTTCCATAGAAACTCTAAGAAAAATCGGTCTAACTCTGCTTGTGTTCCCTTAACAAGTTTTAAGACAAGCTAATTATTAATATGTATTTAGTGAGCGAGGTTGGCAAATCTGGTAAGTTCTGCCTGCCATTTAAGTTTGACAGTTCCTGTAGGACCGTTTCTTTGCTTACCTATTATAATCTCTGCTACTCCTTTTTCTTCACTTGCTTTATTATAATAATCATCCCTATATATAAACATTACTACGTCCGCATCCTGCTCAATCGCTCCTGATTCTCTAAGGTCAGAGAGCATTGGGCGCTTATCCGGACGCTGCTCTACTTGGCGGCTAAGTTGGGACAGCGCCACTACCGGCACATCCAATTCCCTTGCTAAAGCCTTAAGAGCTCTTGAAATATCCGAAACTTCCTGTTGCCTTGAATCGGTTTTCTTATCCCCCGTCATTAACTGAAGATAGTCTATTATTATTAAGCCCAAGTTATGTTCTAACTTAAACTTTCTACATTTGCTTCTTAATTCTCCAATGGAGATAGATGGTGTATCATCTAATAGTAGTTTCGATTCTCCTATTGCTTTTGCACCTTCAATAAGTGCTCCCCATTCTTCATCATTTAATCCCCCCGTCCTTATTACTTGTGCATCCACTCTCGAATTCATGGAAAGAATACGCTTAACCAACTGGTCTTTTGACATTTCCAAACTAAAGATAGCTGTTGCAATCTTTGACTTAACAGCCACATATTCTGCAAGATTTAATACAAAGGCTGTCTTACCCATAGATGGTCTGGCAGCAATAAGGATTAAATCCGATCTTTGAAATCCTGCAGTTTTGTAATCCAAATCCAAAAATCCTGTTGCAACACCTGTTACACCACCCTTATTTTTCGCTGCTGCTTCTATACTCTCAAGAGAACGAATAACTATATCTTTAATGCTCTCAAACTCGCCACTTCCTCGTTTGCTAACAACATCAAAAACATCCTTTTCAGCTCTATCTAATATCTTATCAACATTATCCTTACCCAGATAACACATATTATTAATTTCATCATTAGTTTTAATGAGCCTTCTAAGAATCGCTTTATCCTTTACGATTTTAGCATAACTTTCCACGTTGGCAGAAGTAGGCACCGCCATTACCAGATTACTAATAAATTCTGTTTCACAATACTCTGGTGGCAACTCCATTCCTTTAAGTTTGTTTTGCAGTGTTACTAGGTCTGTAGGCTTACCCTCGTTATGAAGGTCTACCATTGCCTGGAAGATTATTCCCAATTGCTTATGATAAAAATCATCTTTATTTAAAATCTCCGCTGCGGTATTAATAGCCTCAGTTTCCATTATCATAGAACCTATAACTGATTGCTCTGCCTCTAAATTATTTGGTTGTACTTTTTTTATTAATGCCTCATCCATTAGCTTTTCCCATCCTAATTCATCTGCTCTACTTTTACTTTAAGAGTTGTTGTAACCTTTGGGTGAAGTTTAATTGTCACATTATAAACGCCCAATGTTTTAATTGGTACATCAAGAGCCATCTTTTTCTTATCAATATCTCTTCCTAATTGTTCCTTAGCCGCTTGTGCTATCTCTTTTGTGGATACTGAGCCAAATGAACGACCATCTTTACCAAGTTTCATTTTTACGGTAACACTCTCTTTTTCAATAGCCTCTCCCAAAGCCTTTGCCTGTTCATATATTTCCTTGGCAATTTTTGCTTCCTTTTCTTTTTTAATCTTTAAATCATTAAGGTTTTTAGCATTGGCTTCCACAACAAGTTTTTTAGGCAAAATAAAGTTTCTTGCGTATCCGTCATTTACCTTAACAATATCTCCTTCTTTTCCAAGGCTTTTTACATCTTGCAATAAAATTACTTCCATATTGCTCCTTTCTACAGTGTCTTTACGCTTTACGTCTTGTCAAAAGCACTATATCTCTCCATTTTCTAACATTTCTACTACTTTTAGTTTGAGTATTCTCTTTGCATCCTCTATTGGTCTAAGTTCCATTTGGGCACCGGCTATACTCATATGTCCACCACCGCCAAACTTCTCCATAATTATCTGCACATTTACTTCATCAATAGAACGAGCACTTATATATATCTTTTCATTGTATTCAGTGAGGACAAATGATGCCTTTACTCCTGATATATCTAAGAGTTCATTCGCAACCTGTGCTCCAACTACTGTTGGACTTTCTAGTCCCTTTGCTTCACACTTTGTTATAGCAAAATGCTCACTAAATATCTCTGCATTCTTGACTGCCTCCGCCTTTATCTGATATTCCTTCATATCAGTTCTCATGGCTTTACGAATTCTCATAACATCAGCACCATTTCTCTTTAAAAACGCCGCTGCCTCAAATGTTCTCACACCTGTTTTATTTTGAAAACCGTCTGTATCTATCATTACACCGGCATACATTGCATCCGCTTCTGCTGGTTTTAACTTTAGTCCATTTCCAATATACTGTAATACTTCAGCAACCATCTCACAGGCAGATGACGCAAATGGCTCCACATATGAAAGAACCGCATTTTCAATCTGTTCCCCTGTCTGTCTATGGTGATCCAATACAATAATATTCTTAGTTTTTTCTAAAAGTTTTGGACATTCAGTATAGTTTGGCTTGTTAACATCTACCACTATCAAAACAGTGTTAGCTGTTATTAATTCTAAGGCTTTTTCATTATCAATAATGGCATCCTCGCCATATTCAGGGTCACTTTTCACTCTTTCAAGCATTGGTCTTAAGGATGTGGTTACATTATCAAGAACAATATAAGCCTTTTTACCAAGGGCTTTGGCTATTCGATACATTCCTACAGACGCACCAAAACAGTCTACATCTCCTATGGAATGTCCCATTACCATTACCTCATCCTTTGCCTCTACTATTTCTTTTAAAGCATGTGCCTTAACTCTGGCTTTAACCCTTGTAGCCTTCTCAATTTGCACACTCTTACCACCATAATAAAGCAATTTTTCGTTATTCTTTATTACTACCTGATCTCCTCCTCGACCTAACGCAAGGTCGATTGCTGCACGGGCATATTCGTACCCCTCTTGTAATGTAGGTGCATCTACTCCTATACCCATACTTAGTGTTACTGAAAGTTCATTACCAACATTGATGGTTCTTACCTCATCAAGAAGGTCAAATCTATTCTCCTGAAGGTCTGTAAGATACTTCTTTTTAAATACAACAACATATTTATCCTTTTCAAGACGCTTAACTATGGCATCCATATTCTGAAGATACTTATTAATCTTTCTCTCTATTAATGCCACCAAAAGAGAACGCCTTACTTCATCCACACTCTCTAATGCTTCTTCATAGTTATCAATATACAAAAGGGCTATAACTGTCTTTTGCTCGTTATTCTCTTTAATATATCGTTTAATCTCTGTTTCGTCATATAGATACATGGCAATAAATCTATTATTGCTTACCTTTTCTTCCCCATCCCACATAGCTTCCACATCATTGAATAAATCTTCAATGTTTATGTCTCTCATTAGAATTTTATAACTTACATCATTATGTTCAATATGAACTTCACTATCTAAGCCATTTTGCGGGAATACATCACTTTTTAATTCAGGGAATATACTGCTTATAGATTTTTTAGCTCCCTTATCATAACCAATTATGTCTAAGAATTCTCCATTGGCCCAAAGCATTGCACCATCCTTATCCAAAACAGCATAAGGTGTAACCATTTCCTTTAAAAGCCTATTTTGCACTGTGTCATAGTTAGCAGAATACTTCATTATGGAATTGATAACTTTAGGACCTTTTACTCTATAGACAATAAAACTGGCAAACATATATACTACAACGGCCAAAGATGTCAACATTCCCGCTCTTTTGTCAAGGAAATAACAGCATCCACTTATTATAACGAATATAAGTCCAATATAAAATGGCCATCTTAAGTATAATTTTACAATTCCCTTTGTTGTCTTATTCTTCATAGTCTTTATCTTCCTTCATCAGATAAAATAGTACATGAAAAACCATCACATACCAACACATTATCATTTACTTTGCTTTCCCCTGTTTCAAATACCATCTTCCATCCCTTAGTTCCCTGTGGAAGCGTAATCTCTACAGCGTCCTCACTACCATTAAACACTACATATAAGTGTTCCTCATCTTTTTTAAGTTCATAAGCCATTACTTTTTGGCCAAGGCCTTCAATAAATGTAATATTGTCTTCAACCTCTTTTGCAGTTGTCATACAAAACGCCTTGTATTCTTTTCTTAGGCGAATAAGCGCTTTGTAACAATCAAGCAACTCTTTATTATGATGAACTTTGTTCCAGTCAATCTGATTTACGCTATCAGGTGATTTATAACTGTTCTCATCATATTCTCCATCTCCCATAGGTTTAGAGCGTCCAATCTCTTCACCCGCCTGGAAGAAAGGAATTCCCTGAGCAGTCATATATATTGCCGCAGCCATCTTATTAGCACGCATAACAAAGTCTACAGGCTTATCCTTTATTGTAAGCATAAACTTATCCCACAATGTCCAGTTATCATGGGCTGATACATAGTTAATACTTTGCATTGGAGAAGATGCCCAAGGGCGTGGTAATAAACCATTCATTTCATCTGTAAGTTTTACCTGAGAATGTCCACATGCACCTGTAACTGCAAATCTCATTTTATTCATGAGCATATCTACTTTTTCATCACTGGTATCAAGTTCCCCATTAACAAAGCCTGCCACCTCCGGATCCATAACACTTCCTTTGATAACATCTCTTATATCATCATTAAACATGGCAATATGTGGAACCTTCTTAGCATTTTGCTTAAAGCATGCTTTTTCAAACGGTAATACACTTGGTCCACCCATCCAGCCTTCACCATATATAATTATGCTCTTATCTATCTTGTCCAATTCTTCTCTTAAACGATTCATTGTATCTGTATCATGAACCGCCATAAGATCAAATCTGAAACCATCTACATGATATTCCTTAGCCCAGTAAACAACTGAATCTATAAGATATTTTCCAAACATGGCTCTGTCTGATGCAGTTTCATTACCGCATCCGGAACCGTTAGAATTAATCATACCATCTGTTCTGTAGTAATAATTAGGTACCGTGCCCGCAAAACATGAATCATAAGCTGAATAAGTATGATTATAAACCACATCCATAATCACTCGAATTCCATCTTTATGAAGGGACTGAACCATCTGTTTAAATTCTTTTATTCTAACACTGCCATCAAAGGGATTCGTAGAGTATGAGCCCTCTGGCACATTATAATTCTTTGGGTCATATCCCCAGTTAAACTGTGGCATATCTGGTTTAGCCTCATCAACGGTGGCATAATCATAGGACGGAAGTAAATGAACATGAGTAACACCTAATTCCTTAAGATAATCAACACCTGTGGACTCTCCATATTCGTTCTTTGTTCCATGCTCAGTAAATGCCAAAAACTTTCCTTTATTCTTCATTCCTGAAGATTTTGCCATGGAAAAGTCCCTAACATGAACCTCGTATATTACCATATCCGCAAAAGACTTAAGTTCCGGCTTAACATCACTGTCAAAACCAACTGGATTAGTGTTTGCAAGGTCAACTATCATACCTCTTTCTCCATTAACACCAACAGCCTTTGCATAAACGTCTACTACTTCATTGGTAAATGTCTTCCCATTCTCAACATAAGCATAACGCACGTTGTCAGGGTTTTCTCTGTCCACTTCTTCAAGATTATCTATTGTTACCGAGTATGTGTAAAATTTACCAACAAGGTCTTTGTTAACAGTAACTTCAAACACCCCTTTGGCACCTTTTTCCATAGGAAATGTTTCAATAAGGTTGTCCCCTGTTCCATCTTCGTAAATGTTTAATATTATGGCACTGGCCACTGGTGACCATACCTTAAAAATCGACTTATCCTTAGAGTATGTGCACCCTAAATCGTCGCCTGTATATGCATATTCTTTCTCAAACTCCTTTGAATTGAAAAGTTGTGACCAATTGTTCAAGTTCTCAATAATCATAAAAATTCCATTCCTCCAGGCTAAAATTATAGTCTTTCAGCCTATTATATCACAGTTTTTTTCGTTTTGCACTACACTTAACTAAGTGTTGACATAAATTATTTAAAATACTATAATTTTTTTAGACATTTCGTTTAATTTTACAAGGAAAATAGCGCAATTATGGAAAAAGAATACGATTTATTATCACTGATTAATATCTTGCTGCGCCATATCATTGCAATCATTGTTGTTACAGTAATGGCCGCATGCATCACATATTTTATTGCATCTCAAATTATTACAAAACAGTACAGTTCGTCTGCCAAACTTTATGTAGAGAATAAGGCAGTTTCCGGGGAAGCAACAACAGTCAATGACATTACCGTCGCTCAAAAACTTGTTAATACCTGTTCTATTATATTCAAAAGTGATTCCATTATGAACGAACTTGCTTCAGATAGCGCAATTGAATACACTCCACAACAACTCAACTCAATGATTACTGTTTCTTCTATCAACAGCACTGAGGTAATGGAGATTAAAGTGGTATGCAATGACCCGGTAATGGCTAATTATATAGCCTCATTCATGGTTGATTTGTGCATGGAAAAATATAGAGAGATAATTGCATCAGGTAGCATAACAGTAGTAGACGAAGCCTCGTATTCTGAGGAGCCTACTTCACCAAACATACCGCTTACTACTTTATTTGGAACCTTTGTCGGTTTCGTATTTATTTGCGGATGTATTCTTGCCAAGGAACTTCTCGACAAACGAGTTAAGCCGGGAGATGACCTTGTTGAGATGTACAACATCCCTGTATTTGCAGACATTATGGATTTCGAATCTAAGACTACCAAAACAAAATATGCCTACAAGCAGTAAATAACATCTGTACGCGGAGGACTATATGGGAAATCAAAAAATACAAACACCGGCGAAAGCCCCTAGAAGCAAATATGTAATCAATGAAAACACACCATTTATTATTACCGAAGCATATAAAATGGCAAGAACCAACTTGATTTTTTCCTTATCAACATCTGATAAGAAAATAATATATTTTACAAGTTCAGGTCCGGGAGAAGGAAAGAGCACAACTTGTGTTAACATGGCCATAACTCTTGCCAATCTTGGCTCAAAAGTTATTATTATTGATTCAGACCTTAGAAAACCAACTATTCATAAACTTTTAAAACTTAATAATGCCAAAGGTCTGTCATCCATTGTATCAAGCCAGTGTTCAATTAATGATGTACGAAATGTTGGTGTTAGGGCTAATCTAGATGTAATAACATCAGGTCCAATTCCACCTAATCCATCAGAACTTATGGCATCTGCAAAGATGGCAACAGTATTGGAATTACTCAAGAATAAATATGATTACATCTGCATTGATACACCACCCGTTAACATCGTAAGTGATGCCTTGTCATTCAACAACACCACCGCAGGATGTATATTTGTTATAAGAGAGGGACAAACCACCATGGCGCAATTGCCAAAGCCATTGCAAGTATAAAGCAAACCAATGGTAAGATTTTGGGAATTATGAAAGTAGGTTGTAACCCTAACGGTAAAAACTCCAAAGGCTACGCTTATAATTATGAATATGAATACAAGAATTAACATACATTTGAAAGGATTTTACTATGATTGTTGATTTTCACACTCATATATTGCCTGGCATGGATGATGGTTCACCTAATACAGAAACTTCAATTCAAATGCTACAAACTCTATTAAAAGATGGTGTAGATATTTGTCTTGCAACTTCCCATTTTTATTGCGAAAGCGACACTGTGGTCGAATTCCTAGAAAAAAGGGAAGCAGCATTAAACCTACTTTTAAAAGAAGTATGGAATACCAAGATTCCTCTTATTAAACTTGGTGCAGAAGTTTTGTATAGTCCAGTATTGAAAAAACTCCCTAATTTAAAAGATTTATGCATAGAAGGAACTGATTATCTATTGCTAGAACTCCCTTATGCCAAAATAACACCAACTATAGTTTCAGACATTGAAGAGATAATAGAGACCTATCAGATTACACCTATTATCGCCCACGCAGAACGCTATCTTAGATTTACATCTTATGAAAGCCTTGTAAATGTACTTGAACTTGATGTTTTGTCTCAGGTAAACTGCGATTCTCTCCTTAGATTTGGTTCAAGGCGTAATGCATGCAGGCTAATCACCGAAGGATATATACATTTACTCGGTTCAGATGCGCACAATATGTCATCCCGCCCTCCACGAATGAAGGAGGCCTTTAAGTATATCTGTTCAAAGTTCGGCAGGGATTACCTCGACACTCTTATGCACAACAGCACTCAGGTACTTCGCAACACATCTATTTACGATATTCTTTAATAGCCTTAATGAAACATTTTCGCTTAATCTCTTGTTCATTAAGGCTATTTAGTTTTTCTAAACTCTTCCCCGACACCCAGACTTTTCTTGTATTATAGTATCTATTCACTATCTTCCAGAACTTTTCAGGGAAAATAAACATCACTTCTAAAAGTTTCATCTCGTCCCCAGACACATCAATCTTCGACACATATTCCTCAATCATTCTTATGCCAAGTTCTTCTTCCCATTCGTTTTTTTCCATTGTTTTTCTTATAAAATGGTACAAATCAACAATCTGACATCCTTTAGCAACTTTTTCAAAATTACTCACTGTAACCCCCATATTAGAATTTAAAAACAAAATGCTATGTTGGTCAAAACTCCCATGATATATATCCTCCCACTTTCTTGTATTATCAGCCTTTTCATTTCTTTCAAAGTTAATACCTGCCAAAATACCAGCCGCTTCTTCCCCCTGATATATATACTCAGGAAATACTCTCAAAAACTGTGTCTCAAAATCATTCTTTTTGTTTTTGCCAACTATGTATCTGTTAACACGCCTAATACCTTTTAAATAACTATTTAAATCCTCCTTTACATCCCTGCTTCTAATTTTATGTTCTAATTCTTTATCCAGCACAATGGTTCTTAAAATCTTATGAAGTTTAGCAAGTTCTTGTACCCCTGCTATAACCTGATCATGATTATACAAATCACACTCTAGCCCCTGATACATCCTTTTGATAACAAATGGATTTCCATACTGATTGTAGCTTATTAATTCCCCTTCCCTGTTAGTTTGTGTTATATCCATATATTCATATCCATTTTCATGCAAATGAATTTTTATTGCATTATCAATTCTTGCTTTTGTTTCACTTCCCTCGTATGGTTTTATTACAAACTCTCCTTTTTCCGTCTTAATAACCGTACACCCTTTAACCCTGTATGTTTCTTCTACATTAAAATCATATTGTTTAAAAATAACCCCCATTTTATCTTCCATTGTTTTCAATACCCTCCACATTTTTTGCGTATACAGGCACAATTTATAAAGGACCGGAAAGTTCCAGTCCTTTGCCCTACTTAAGTCTATGAAATTCTGTATGTTTTAATGCAAGTTTTTACTCTCATATTCCAAAGCAATGTTTATTAAGTTTTCTCTAATATTATCTTTAGGATTTTTCAACACATGTTCTAGAAGGTGTCTTAATATATCTCCCATATTCTTCCCCGGCTTAATTCCCGCCTGTATCAATTCTGTGCCTGTAATATTCATACTCTTAAGTTCCATGCAATATCCGTTTCTTAACTGTCTTTCAAAAATCTCTTCACATCTTCTTATATAGTCTATTTGTGCCTCATCCTTTGTTACGGATTCTCTAATCAAGAATATGCACGGCATAATATCAACTCCCATTTTATTAGCCATCTTCCTTATAGCATATTCATCTTCCAACAACGTTTCTGTTTTACTTTTTATAAGAGCCATGGACAACTTTAGTAAATAATTATCTGACTTCAAATTCTTATAGTGCTCTTTTGCATCCTCTAATGAATAATCATATATTAACAAAGTCCAACACATAGCCAAAAGTTCTTTTTCATCTGTGACATTTTCACTATCCAAGTATAATCTGTGAAGTTTTTTAATGTTATCTATGGTATTTTCTCCATCTTTTGTCTTTAGATGGTCCCCAACTTTTATAAGTACAGCATCGAAAACTCCATTCTTTGCAGCAAATAAAAGCCTTTCCGGATACTTAGAGATAAGTATTTTATCCATCTCCGCTTTAATTCTTTCTGCACTTATTTTGCATAAAAGATGGGACTTACTGCGTATTCCCTCTTTAGTATCCTCATCTATCAAAAATCCAAATCGTGCACTAAACCTAATGGCTCTAAGTATTCTTAGGGCATCTTCATCAAATCTTTTTGTAGCATCTCCTACACACCTTATTATTCCTTGCTTTAAATCACCTTCACCGTCAAACTCATCTACAAGACCCATCTTATAATTATAAGCCATAGCATTAATTGTAAAATCTCTTCGCATAAGGTCAAGTTTAAGATTAGAGGTAAATTCTACATTTTTAGGGTGTCTCGCATCTTCATATTCTCCATCAATGCGGTAAGTAGTGACTTCAAAGCCTTCTCTGTCAATTATAACTGTAACCGTTCCATGTTCTATTCCGGTATCTACAGTGTGGGGGAAGATATGTTTTATCTCCGTAGGCAATGCATCAGTGGTTATATCCCAGTCCTTAGGTACTATTCCAAGGAGACTATCTCTAATGCAACCACCTACTGCAAAAGCCTCATATCCTCTTTCGTAAAGAGTATCTATTATATATGCTACCTTTTGCGGCATAATAATGCTCATTCCATTTGATTCTTTAAGTTCCATTAGAGCCTCCTTCCATATATCTTCTCAAATAGCAGAACACCTGTCATATAAAGGACAAGTGTTCCAAAGATTTAGTATGCCTTACCCCAGTAAACCATTGATTTTGCTGGTTTTCCACAGCAGACACATACATCTGATATTTTTTCCTGATTAAATGGCATACAGCGTGAAGTTGCTGTAGTAGTTTCTTTAATCTTATCCTCACATTCTTGTTCCCCACACCACATTGCTTTTACAAAGCCTGGTTTATTAGCAACCGTATCAACGAACTCATCAAAATTCTCTGCAACGAAAGTATGCTCTTCTCTATGAGTTCTTGCTCTTTCAAGCATCTCAACTTGAATCTTATCAAGAAGTTCTAAAACCTTTGTCTCAATTTCATCAAGACTAACCACAATCTTTTCTCTAGTATCTCTTCTTACTAGAACCGCCTGGTTTGCTTCAATATCCTTAGGTCCTATCTCAACTCTTAAAGGAATACCTCTCATTTCGCAATCTGCAAACTTCCATCCCGGACTCTTATCCGAATCGTCCACTTTAACTCTAAAGTTAGAAAGCTTGTCCTTAAGCTTAGCAGCCATTTCAAGAACGCCTTCTTTCTTTTGCATAATAGGAACTATCATAACCTGACATGGAGCAAGTCTTGGTGGAAGAACAAGTCCGCTATCATCACCATGAACCATAATAACAGCACCAATAAGTCTTGTTGTCATACCCCATGAAGTTTGGTGTACATACTGAAGTTTATTCTCTTTATCTGTATACTGAATACCAAACGCTTTGGCAAATCCATCTCCAAAATTGTGGCTTGTTCCCGACTGAAGCGCTTTACCATCATGCATCAATGCCTCAATAGTGTAAGTAGCCTCTGCACCGGCAAATTTCTCCTTATCGGTCTTTCTTCCTCTTACAACAGGTATAGCAAGGAAATCCTCACAAAAATCTGCATATAGATTTAACATCTGTATTGTTCTTTCCTCTGCATCTTCAGCTGTTGCATGAGCAGTGTGACCTTCCTGCCACAAAAACTCTCTTGAGCGAAGAAATGGTCTTGTCTCCTTCTCCCATCTTACCACTGAACACCACTGATTATAAAGTTTAGGTAAATCTCTATATGACTGAATATCGTTTGCATAAAAATCACAGAATAAAGTCTCTGATGTAGGTCTTACGCACATTCTTTCTTGAAGTTCATTAAGTCCGCCATGAGTAACCCATGCCACTTCAGGAGCAAAGCCTTCAACATGGTCTTTCTCTCTCTGTAAAAGACTTTCAGGTATGAACATTGGCATATACACATTCTCTACACCTGTTGCTTTAAATCTTTTATCAAGTTCATTTTGTATATTCTCCCACAAAGCATAGCCGGCAGGTTTGAACACCATACAGCCTTTAACACTAGAATAATCCATAAGTTGTGCCTTCTTTACAACATCTGTGTACCACTGGGCAAAATCTTCTTGCATAGAAGTAATTGACTCTACTAATTTCTTTTCTGCCATTATCTTTTTCTCCGTTTCTTGAATTACTATATATCTTTTTATTTTATATGTTATTGCAGCCTATGCCACTCACATTTGCATACTATCTCAATTTTATTCTAAGTAACCCAAAAGGTCAATAAATAATTAACATTGACTTGCATTTTTCTCTTTTGTTATTTAATATAGATTAAGAGTGTGTGCTATGATAGTCATTATAAATACTGCATACTTTATACTCAAAAACATATATGATTGGAGATTGTATGAAAAATATATTTAGTTTAGATGGTCCAGTCTTTAGTTTTATTTCACGATTGGCTGACCTGTGTGTTTTAAACCTTGTATGGCTTATTACTTCTTTGCCTGTATTTACAATCGGTGCCAGTACAACTGCCATGCTAACCCTTACTATTGAGATGGTAAAAGGTAATGATGTAAAAATAATAAGAGATTTTTTTAAGGCTTTTAAAGCCAATTTTAAAAGAGCTACAATTATTTGGCTTATAATGTTAGGTACTGGTTTATTCTTAGGATTGGATTACTATATGTTCGGAGATATGCCAGGTGTTTTGGGTAAGGCAGTAAAATATCTAATAACCTTCCTCGCAGTATATTACTCGTTTATGTTAATATACATTTTCGCTATCTTACCAACTTATAAGAACACTGTTAAAAATGCATTCCGTAACTCAGTATTACTCCCTTTCATCAATTTACCTTATTCATTAATTTTGTTAGGTCTTATACTAGTGGCAATATATGTTACCCTCTTTGATTTAGAATTCTTCTTTAAATATGGATTTTTAATCTGGTTTATGCTGGGATTTGCAACCATGGCATATCTTTCATCTTTTATATTTGTTAGAGTATTTATTAAAGATTTTCCTGAATGGAAAGAAGAAATGGATGAGAATACAGAAAATAATCTCTCTAAATAAACAATTTAAAAAGGCATATCACATATATTAGACACAAAAAATCGCTGTAAAATCTAGGTTTACAGCGATTTTCTTATTAAACTCTTTATTATATATAATACCTTCTCTTATATATTCTTGCTTAACCTTTTACAGCACCTGCTACAACACCTTTAATAATGTGTTTCTGACCAAAGAGATAGAATACAATTATAGGTATTACTGTAAGCACTAACATCGCCATTAAGGCACCCATATCATTAGAACCATATGAACCTCTAAGAGATTTCTGAATAGCGATAGGCACTGTATCATATCCAGTCTCCAATAACATGTTAGGTAAAAGATAATCGTTCCAAATCCACATAGCATTCAATATTGCAACAGTGATTGCTGTTGGTTTAAGGATTGGGAATACAACTCTAAAGAACATCTGTACAGGACTGCAACCGTCAATCATAGCAGCCTCTTCAATCTCCAATGGAATTGCTTTAACAAATCCACAGAACATAAATACTGAAAGTCCTGCTCCAAATCCAAGATAGATTATCCACAACCAATGTGGAGAACAAAGTTCAAAAATCTTTGTTTCCCCAATCATAAGTTTTGGGAAATTTCTTGTAATATATGAAAGAGTGAACATAACCATCTGGAATGGTACTATCATGGAGAAAACAAAGGTATAATAAAGTATTGTTGTAATTCTTGTTTTAACTCTTGTAATATACCATCCTGTCATTGAACAGCATAATATAATAATTATTACAGAAGTAAGTGTAATCTCTAATGAATATCCAAAACATTTAAGGAATCCTATCTCAACGATACCTCTTTTAAAGTTTTCAAACCCAACAAACATATCACCTTTAGGCAATTTGAAAGGAGTTGTACTGATATCTCTTTTGCTCTTAAATGAATTAATAACAATAACTGCTATAGGAATCATATAAATCAAAGACGCAACTATTAAAATAACATATTGTATAGCCTGTCCAAGAATATTCTTTTTCTCTTTCTCTGGAGGTGTTACATATCTTGATTTATCATCAGCTGGATTAACCGCTTCTCCTTCATCTTTAGAAATTCTTTCATCTATTTCCATTGACTGAGCTGATTCTTTCACAGTCTCCACATCCATCTTTTCTTCTAATTCCATATTCTTTTCACTCATTAGTTCTGTACCTCCCTTCTTCTAGTTGCAAATAACTGAATAAAGGTAATTACACCTACAATTAAGAAGAACAATACCGCTTTCGCCTGAGCAACACCATTTAAGAATGTAGAGTTTGTTTCTCCTGTAATTGTTATATCTAATGCTAACATTGCTGTACTTCTCTTAGGGTCACCACCTGTGAGAGCAAGGTTCTGATCGAATAACTTGAAGCAGTTAGATATAGTTAAGAATAAACATATTGTAATTGATGACATAATCATCGGAATGGTAACATTCTTAAGAATCTGGAACTTAGAAGCACCATCTATCCTTGCAGCTTCAATTAACTCTAACGGAATGTTTTGAATACCTGCTATATATATAACCATCATATATCCTATCATCTGCCAACACATAAGAGCAATTAAGCCCCAAAAACCGTATTCTGTCTGCGATGAAAGATACACACCTTCTCCTACAGTCTTTGCTAATATACCATTAATTAATAGTTTCCATGTATATCCAAGGACAATACCACCAATCAAGTTTGGCATGAAAAATACAGACCTGAAGATGTTAGTTCCTCTTAATCTCTTAGTTAACATATTTGCAAGTAAAAATGCAATAACATTAATAAGTATTACTGCAACGATTGCAAATGTTGTAGTAAACTTAAATGCTTCAACAAACGAATTTCTAGGATCCTCGAATATATACTTATATCCCTCAATTCCCTGCCATTCGGCATCAGTTACAAGATGAAATTTACAAAAGGATAATACAAGTCCCATAATAAACGGAACTACAAATGATAATACAAAAGCTATAAGTGTTGGTAGTAAAAATAACGGAAACCATTTTCTAATTGCTTTTTCCAAAATTATCACCATGCCTTTCTAAAGCTGATTCTCAGCATATTATTTTCTAAAAAAGGTGAGTGAGAATGATTCCCACTCACCCTAGATTTTATTAAAGATATATAATTACTTGTTAAGTAATGACATTTCAGTTGCCCAGTCTGCTGAATACTCTTCAACTACTGTAGACCATTCGATACTTCCTTCTGCATAACCCTTTAAGTTTGCACCGAATAACTGTTTGAAGTTTTCTGAAGGAATTACATGGAATTTCCATGGAGTTACCTTACCATCTGCTGTAGCTTTAGCTAAAGCGTTGATAAGTGGGTTAACTGATTCCTCAGCCTTGAAGTTATTGAATGGAGCGATGAACTGTAAGTCGTTCTTTACGATATCCATACCAGCTTCTGAAGTGTATAACCACTTAAGGAATTCGATTGTAGCAGCCTGATCTTCTTTAGTTGACTTTGCGTTAACTGAGAAGAAGTTCTCTGTACCAGCGCATACACCAGTCTTATCATCATTAGAACCTGTGTAAATTGGTAAGAATCCACAATCTTCTGCCTTAACTACATTACCTTCTGTTCCTGAGATTGTACCCCAAGCCCAAGTACCGTTCTGTGCAAATACACATCTACCAGTTGCTAACTGAACCATTGCATCGTCAGTTGTCTTATCTCTTTCAGCCTTAATATCATAATTGATATATAAGTCGAAGATATTCTTGTATGCATCAGCAAAATCAAATGCAAACTCATCTACTGTACCAGTAGTTCCATCCTTATCAAACTGAAGCCAAAGTGGCATGTTGTTAAGGTGAGTTACCCATCTCCAGTTATCTGAAGACTCAAGAGTTGTTGATGCGAATACAGCGTCAATTCCTAAATCAGCCTTCTTAGCATCCATATCTTCTACTACAGCCTTTAAAGTTTCAAAGCTTGTGATTTCGCTAACATCTTTAATCTTAGCGCCATCCATTGCACAGTATTCTTTGATAATACCGTTGTTGTAAATGATACCATAACCTTCTACACAGTTAGCAATACCAAATACTTTGTCGCCATCCTTTACAAGGAAGCCCTGGTCAGTAACCATTTTAGCTAAATCAACTTCTGTCAAGTCTGCACAGTATTCTTTCCATGCGTTGTAACCAACTGGTCCGTTGATTGTGAAGAGAGTAGGAGCTTCATCTTTAGAAGTCATTCTAGTCTTTAAAGTTGTCTCATACTCACCACTTGCTGCTGTTTCAATTTTAACCTTGATACCAGTCTCTTTTTCAAAAGCTTCTGCAGCTTTCTTGAAAGCTCCATCCTGCTCAGGTTTAAAGTTTAACATATAAACGCTACCTTTTTGAGCAAGGTTCTTATCCTGAGTAACAGGATCATTAGGTTTTTCCTCTTCTTTCTTACCACATGCAGCGAACATTGTCATTACCATTGCAAGTGATAATACTAAAGCAAGAATTCTCTTAATTTTCATACATTTTGCCTCTTTCCTATATTATTTTTTGTGTTTCTTTACTAAATCCCAAGAAACACTCGCTAGATGTATGTTAGCATAATTAACATAAAAACTCAATACTTTTTATTACTTTTTCGCCCAACCTTTAATGTATTTGTACATCTTAGACATTATCATTCTCTATTTTTTGTGAAAAAATACTATAGTTTTTTAATTGGCAATCATTTACACATTATTAATATTTCACAATTTTACATTTTTATCCATTTTTGTCGTCATTTCTTCAAGAACTAATGCTTAGGAATCTCTTTGTATAACATATAATCATTTTTTGTTGTGCGTTTCACAAAATATAGTGCCTCATCCGCTTGATTTAGAGCAGTACGAACATTGAAGTTATTGTACTCATCAAATTCTGAGATACCTATGGATGCCGATAGCCTTTTTTCTGCCGGAATAAGAGTTCCTTTTGGAACTATTGTTTCCACTCTGTCATTTATCGCTGAAAATGATTTCAATAGTTTTTTTGCAAATGTAACTGCCGATTTGCTCGTTTTTCCCGGCATAACCACTACGAATTCATCCCCACCGTATCTGACTATGTATCCATTATCCCCCAAGATTTGTTTAACTATTCTCGAAAATGTAACCAAAACATCATCTCCCACATCATGACCAAATGTGTCGTTATAATACTTGAAATTATCAAAATCTATATACGCTATTACATTAGTTTTATACTTTTTAGCTTTTGACTCTCCAGCAGAAATCTTTTCAGCAAACCCTTGCCTATTATACAAGCCTGTAAGCAAATCCGTTATGGCATTCTTAGAAAGAGTCCTATTAAGTTTTTCAAGTTCCTCCCTAGTTCTTAATCTGTTTATTGCATCTTTAAGTTGTATTAAAGCAAACTTCAAAATTGTTAAATCGTCATAATTATACACAATTTTGTTTGCTGTAAAGTTACGATGAATATTAACATATCCTATGACCACTGACTCTAATCTTTCATTACTATATACCGGAATTCCAATAATCGTTGCAGCTTTATTCACTCCAAGTATTTCTGTAAACACTTCATAATCAAAGAATCTTTTTTCTTCTCTGTTGATTACAAATGCCATCATGTTTTCTTTAAAATACTGGATTACACTCCTAACCTGCTCGGTGCTAATGGATAAATTAGCATCTGTTGAGTACATCGGATTATCTCCATCTGTATAGATATACACAAGGCCATCCAAATTAAAGAAATTCTGTATTGTCATCATAGAAGAATTCATCATTTTGTCCACAGATATACTGTCATTACCTAAAGTCTCTTGCCATGTTGTCAGGAAATCTATATCCTTTTGCTTTCTCTTAAGTTGCCTTTTTACCCCAATATTCTCTGCCATCTGTTCAATAGTTTTAAGCGATGTCGCAGTCAAAGGAAGTTCCCACTTTTGTAAAACCGGCTTTTCGTTATCAAGTTTTTTCATCAAAAGTCCCATTTTTGAAAGTAAATGCTTACCTCTACAATATTTTATACTTTCTTCTAAGATTTCTTTTGCTTTTTTAGGTTCTTTCATAACGTAATAAACATCTGCTCTTTCTAATGCCAGTTGAGCCACAGAATAATACTGAAGTCCTTTGCTTCTTTGCTGATGAAAGTCTGCTCTTTTAAGCAATTCACATGCTTTTTCATATTCTCCATCCGCCTTCGCCAACAATCCTCTAACCATGTAGTAAAAGAACAAATCATCATCCCATTTGCTATAATCCGGTTCCGTTTCACAAGCAAGAATATGACTTGCCATAAGTTCAATCTTGCTTACATAAAGATAAGAATCGTAGAACATTCCCAGATTATAATAACATAAAGCAAGCATTCCATACAATTTCGATGTATTGCACACTGTTACTCCAGGCACATTCAAACATTTGAATATATTAAGAGATGTTTCAAGATACTTGCTTGCATTTTCATAATCCCAAGCACATATACAGTTCATTGCCATATTATACAAGGTCTCTGCACAACTTTGCGCCTGTTCACATTCTAAATTAATCTTTAGAGCTTCATTAAGATACTGATTAGCCTGAATATACTGTTCATCAATAATGCAATTGTATCCCAGTCCATTGTACATATGTCCAATCTTTACAATTTCATTTTCCTGTCTTGTTATAAGAATTCTTTTTTTGTATAACTCCTCCACATATTTATGATGTCCATATTCATTATATAGAATAATGTTTTTCATATATGCATTAAGAAGAAATTCCTTGTTATCCAAAATCTTTCCACCCTCTAATGCTCTGTCAAAATGAACCGGAACCTTTTTTCCATTCGCAATGTCCCTTGCAGTCTTTTCATCATTCTCATATCCGAATGCCAGAATATAATTAAGGGTATTGTAATACTTCTTCTCTTCAAAAAGTTTTATTATACTTTCATCAAGGTTTTCCTTATAATCACAACCAAACAAATCTACCCAACTATAATAATTTATCACATATCCCAAAGCCCAAGCTTTAAATTCCAAAATCTCATTTTCCGACAGTTTTCCGTATTTTAAACACTCTGCTACATACTTTTTCGCCAAATCCGTTTGTGCCAGGTGTGCTTGTGCCAATGCCAGTATATAATAATAGTCAAACTTATTCTTATACATATCTTCTGTCAGCAAAGATGACAATTCCTCTCCCAGCAACAATGTCTTAGGCATATCGAAGGAATATAGACCATTAGCCATATACAACAAAAGTAGCGAAATCCTTTCTTTAGAATTAACATTAACATTCTCTTTTTCTATTTCCTGAAAAAGTTTCTTAAGATAATAGTCCGCTTGTCTGGTACATAAAAAAGTAACCATATTAGCCAATTTAACCGTATACTCTCTTATATTTGCTGTTTCAGGAATGAATTCTTCAACCACTCTTAAACCCTTAGATGTATCCTCGTGTACACCACTTTCAAACAACCTATTCTCTGTCTGCGCCATGGTAATCACAGACGCCCAAGCAGATTTGTTTTCTCCTTCCATAAGGTGCCCTTCATTGTAATTGACAAATATATTCACATTATACTTATCATCAGAAGACATAAGCACCTTCAAAAACTCAAGCGCCGTGGTATTGGCATAGTGCAAATCACTAATCACGTACACAAGTTTCTTATACTTTGATATAAAATCTAAAACTGACGCAATGCTTAACATCAGCCTTTTATACTCATACTTAACCTCCGCAAGAATAGGATCTTCATATCGCACTGCATAACCATCTTCTATATAAGATACAAAAGCATCCTTTTGCATGGAATATACTCCTGCTTTGTCAACAAACTCTTTTACTGATATTTCCTTAGATAAATACCTAGTATATATTTTTCTGATGCTATCCATAAATGGTTCTGCAATTGACTGCATATCCGTTGCGCTAAATTTATGCTCAATAACTATTACATCCTTGTGAGATGCAAGTTTTTTTATTTTTTCTTTTGCAAATGAAAAAGAATTATAATACTTAACAAGCATTATATTACTACCGTCACTTTCAATTGCATTAACAAAAGAGTCCCATAAACTTTCAACAAGCGAATTATTACCCATATCCTTCTTGTATGATGTATTTACACTGAAATACATCCATACGCTCCTTTCTTTTCAACTTTGTTATAATCAATAGTAACACTGTGTACTTTTTATTTTTTTCTATAGCTTTGACTATTTTAAGGAGTGTATTGCCACAGTTTTATCTGAATCATTTATAGTTGGATAAGTCTTTGAACTTTCATGTCACGCAAGTTTATGATGATAAAAATAGGTGGATAAACACAGTGATTAGATCAAAGGAGGTTCTTTTTATGAACTATGTCGGCATTGATATTGCCAAACAAACTCATTATGCTTCCATCATGAACTCTGATGGAGAAATCCTTGTGGAACCATTTTCATTTCCAAATGATCTTGCCGGATTTCAAAAACTCTTAAAACATCTTTCTACTTTTGCAAAAGAAGATGTTCTTATCGGTATGGAATCTACTGCACATTACGCAGAAAATCTTACCAGTTTCCTTTTTACCAGAGGCTTCAACATCTGTATCATCAATCCTATCCAGACCTCTACTCTGCGAAGATCAAACATCCGTAAAACAAAAACGGATTCCGTTGATACATATCTTATTATCAAAGCCCTATCACTAAATCACTACCGACTTTTCACGGAACGTGACTACGATTCTTTGCAATTAAAAAACCTCTGTCGCTTCCGTCAAAAACTTATGAAGGCAAGGACAAAGGTTAAAATTCAACTTGTGACTTATGTGGACTTGTTATTCCCTGAACTACAGTACTTTTTCAAATCTGGTATTCATGGAAAGGCTTGTTATGAACTTCTCAAAACTCAGCCAAATCCCGACAGAATTGCGAAAATGCATCTCACAAGGCTAACCAACCTTCTATCAAAGTCCTCTATGGGACACTTCAAACAGTCTCATGCTGTACAATTAAAAGAGCTTGCATCACAATCTGTCGGTATTAAAAATGATACCCTATCTTTGCAGATTTTGCAATCCATTCAACAAATAGAAATGTACACCGCGCAACTAGCTGAAGTAGAAGCCTCCATTCACAAAATCATGGACAAGATGGATTCTGTGATCAAAACCATTCCCGGTATTGGCATTCTTAACGGTGCCATGATTATTGGTGAAATCGGCGATATTTCCCGTTTTGAAAAACCTTGTCAGCTTCTTGCTTATGCAGGACTTGATCCGTCTGTTTATCAGTCTGGAAACTTTAATGCTTCTAGAACCCGAATGTCCAAGCGCGGTTCTAAGTTACTTCGATATGCCCTTATAAATGCTGCTTGGCAGACAACCCTTGTAAACAAAACTTTTAAGGATTATTACGATTTAAAAGTTTCTCAAGGACGACGTCATTACAATGCATTGGGTCATGTTGCACATAAATTAGTTCGTGTTATCCACAAAATGATGACGGACAATGTAGAATTTAACTTAGCCTAAGTCTTACCTATCTAAACTATATTTAATTTTCAGAGCACCTTTTAAGATGCTTTATTTCCTATACACTTTTTTAGTCAAAAATATCTTTGAAAAAAATTCAAAATTTCTATTGACTATTCATAGTTGGTCTCCTTATTCACAAAAGTTTTTTTTATTTTCTCATACTTATAAAAATATAGCAATAGAGTCTTTGCCCATTTGGTACAAAGACTCTATCTACTTTTCAGTGATTATCTCACTCTATTTATCATTTTCTTTATTCGAAGACTCTTCTTTAGTTTCTTCTTTTGTGTCTTCTTTAGTTTCTTCCTTATCTTCTGATTCCTTGTCATCTTCTTGTGGAATCTTATCTATAGTTCCTACAACAGTCGCTGCCTCTGCGGCAAAATCTCTTGCCTTCTCTAACAATAACTGTTTTGATACTTCTTCTTTACCACCATTTGCTTCCACAAACGCATCAACATCTTCATAGTAACTAGCATAACCTTCGAAAATCTTCTTTACCTCTTCTGCATAGTATTCGTCAGTTATCTCCATCTTCTCAGTTTTTGCAATAGCGTCTAACACAATATCCATTTTAACCGCCTTGATAGCGTAATCTAGCGTATCCTTCTTATATTCATCTAAAGTCATGTCAAAACTCTGTTTAACATAGTTTTCCATGCTCACTCCATATGCGTTTGCATAACTTTCAACATACATGTAATCATTTACATAATAATAGTTAACTAACTGTTGTGGTAATTCCTTAAACTGAGATTCATCAATAATCTTTTCAAAAACAGATGTTACTTTGTAACTCTCTGCCTGTGCTTTTTTGTTTTCTGAGATCGCAGATTCGATATACTTATTCATATCATCTACAGTTGAAAGTTTGTAATCCTCACTAAAGTTTTCTTTAACAAACTCATCTGTATATTTTGTCTCAACCTTCTTCATTATACGGTTAAGTGTAACTGTAAATACTACATCTTTTCCTGCATAAGTCGTATTATGGTAATCTTTAGGAAACTGTAATTTTAAATCTTTAGTCTCTCCTTTTTTCATACCAATAACACCATCTTCAAAGCCATCAATAAATGAGTTAGAACCAAGTAATAACACTGAATCTTTTGCTGAACCGCCCTCAAACTCTTCCCCATCAATCTTACCTACATAATCGATGTTAACATAATTGGCATCTGCTGCAGTATCACTATCAAGGTCTTCATATGTTGGGAAGGATTCAAGCAAGTACTTAACTTCTTCTTCTATCTCTTCCTTGGTCACTTTCGTTGACAAAACCTCAACTTCTACTCCTTTATATTTGCCAAGAGATATTATATAATCCTCAAGTTTAACATCCTTAATATCAATATTTAAAGTTTCTACATCTTCTACAGTTGTTGGGTCTGTATCTAGAGGAACTATTTCCTTCTGCTCTTCTGGTTTTTCTGTGGCAGATGCTGGTTTTTGAGTTTCTTTTATCTTACCTTCTCCGCTATCATCGCATGCAACAAAAGAAAACATCATGCACATCATAAGCGCCAACAAAACTAGTCTTTTTTTCATAATTTCTTTTACCTTACCTTTCTTATATACAATCTATTTATATCTTGTCATTACATTTGATACGTGCCATTCAGTTTATCATACCAAATCATATGTTATCAACCATTTCACATTTTTTTCACACTTATTTAGCACCTGTGAGTTTAAAAATCGCTTTTTCTACACTTTCAAAATCTCCTGGGATTGGTGTAATTCCAAGGTCAATGGCCATAACCATAGTTTCTTGACTAAAACTTTCGCAAAGAAGAATCTTGATTTTTTCACTGTTTACAAAATCCATAACCTCCTCAAGACTCGCTTCACTTATATCATTAACTTGCTTAGAAGTGATTCGTCCATTCACCACTTCTAAAACAAGTAGTCTGTCACATGCGTCAAAAGGAGCGCTTTGTTCGTCTTGACCTGATACCATAATCGCTATTTTATCGCACAAACTGTCTTCCTTTTCAGAATTAATAGGAAGTATTTGCTCAATGTAGTCTGCTGCTTTATCAAGGTAATCCACCTTTATTTCTTCTATATCACCCGTATCTATCATAGATGCTACCGCCGGGTCAATTGGTAGTTTCGCCAAGATATTTAAACCCTCTTTTGCAGCAACTTCTTCAAGATGACTTTCTCCAAACACACTAATTCTTTCTCCACAATTACCACACTCAACATAACTATAGTTCTCAACCACACCAAGTATTGGAATATCCATAGTTTTTGCCATATTAACGGCTTTTGCCACAATCATGGAAACTAGTTTTTGAGGTGATGTAACTATAATGATGCCATCAAGGGGTATTGATTGAAATACTGTAAGAGGCACATCTCCTGTCCCAGGTGGCATATCCACAAACATATAGTCAACATTATCCCACACTGTTTCTGACCAAAACTGTTTAACCACTCCTGCAATTACAGGGCCTCTAAAAAGTACAGGAGTTTCTTCTGTATCTAATAATAGGTTAATAGACATAACCTTTACCCCATTATCTGAAATTGCCGGAAACAATCCCATTTCACTTCCTTTAGCTTTCTCATTCATTCCAAAAGCCTTAGGTACAGAAGGTCCGGTTATATCCGCGTCCAACACCGCACTTTTATATCCTTTTCTATTCATAAGCACCGAAAGATAAGAAGTAATAAAAGACTTTCCTACTCCGCCCTTTCCACTAACTACACCAATTACCTTTTTCACCGAACTATAAGAGTTAAGTGGCTCTAACAGTTCTTCTTTAGATGGTTTTCTAGATGCACAATCTGCCGTGCATGTACTACAGTTGCTTGTACATTCGCTCATAATAATTACCATGCCTTTCTTATTTAAAAAAACTAAATCCCTATAGTCAATTAATCCACACCTACTAATTATCTTATTATTCTCTCATAAAGTCAAATAATTCTTTCATTTTTTTTATTTTGTTGTAGCATTATTTCTCTTGCTATGTTACAATGTTGAGTACGCCTTTTATAATGCAGTTGTTATGCTATAAAAGAGACTAAAGTTTATATGTCCATTTCACAGCAACGTGTTAATGGTCAAGAAGCGAGGAAACACATGAAAAAAACTGATACACAGACTAATGACATACCATTAGAAAATGCTACAGTTAATGAGAATAATTCTAGTAACGCAAGTCTTGATGCTTACAAAGAAAAACTGGCAAGCCTTGTTGCTTATGCAAAAAAGAATAACGGAATCGTAGAAGTTAGTGTTATCAATGATTTCTTCAAAGATGACAACCTATCTGTAGCTCAGATTGATAAAATCTACGAATACCTTGAAAAGAAGAATATCTTAGCCTTTTCAGCTATGGAAGATGATGAGGAGCCTTCTGATGAACTATTACTTGATTTCGAAGATGATAACGACTACACAGAAGAAGATACATCAGCAATAACCGCTGCAATGTCAGATGACCCTGTAAAACTATATCTTAAAGAAATCGGCAACTATCCACTTCTTACTATGGAGCAGGAAATAGAACTTGCAAAAAGAATCGAAGAAGGTGATAATTCCGCCAAAAAAGCCTTGGCAGAATCCAATTTAAGATTAGTTGTTTCTATTGCAAAACGTTATGTAGGTCGTGGCCTTTCTTTCCTTGACTTGATACAGGAAGGTAACCTTGGTCTTATTAAAGCAGTGGACAAGTTTAATTACAGCAAAGGATTTAAGTTTAGTACTTATGCAACTTGGTGGATTCGTCAATCCATAACAAGGTCAATTGCAGATCAATCAAGAACAATAAGAATCCCTGTACATATGTCCGAAGTAATTAATAAAACTTATCGTGTTTCAAGAACTCTTTTACAGGAATTAGGTCGAGAACCTACTGAACAAGAACTTGCAGACAGACTAGATATGCCTATTGAAAAGGTCCGTGAAATACTAAAAGTTTCATCAGACCCAATCTCTCTTGATACACCAATTGGTGAGGAAGATGACAGCCACCTTGGAGATTTCATAAAAGATGACACTATTGTCGGTCCAGAAGATGCTGCGGCTTATTCTATGTTACAAGAACAGATAGGAAAACTTCTTTCCACCCTTACTGAAAGAGAAAAACGTGTACTTACACTTCGTTTTGGTCTTGATGACGGCAGAACCCGAACTCTTGAAGAGGTGGGCAAAGAATTCAACGTAACCAGAGAAAGAATCCGTCAGATTGAAGCAAAAGCGTTACGAAAACTTAGACATCCAAGTCGCGCAAGACTTTTGAAAGGATACGAAATAGTATAAAAAAACGACCATGAAAAGAATAATATTAATGTTTATTTGTTGGCTTCCTTTTGTACCCTTTTGGTATATAAAGTTAAGGCGATTAGGCAATACACAAAAATATGATGCTAAAACCAGATATGATTATGTTCGTATGATATGTAAAAGAGCCATTCAGGTTTCAAGGGTAAATGTGGTATGTACAGGTCTTGAGAACATTCCAAAAGAACCTGGATATGTCTTTTTCCCTAATCACCAGGGATTATTTGACTCGCTCTTATTCATATATACTCATGAAGCACCTCTAAGTGTAGTTACTAAAACAGAAGCGCGTAATATTCGCTTACTTAGAAGAGTATTTGATGCTCTAGATGCGTTGACAATTAATCGAGATGACGTTCGCGAGTCTATGAAAGTCATAATTCAAATGGCTGAAAACGTTTCAAAAGGAACTAACTATGTTATTTTCCCAGAAGGAACAAGAAGTCGTAACGGCAACAATCTTCTCCCGTTTAAAGGTGGTTCATTTAAGGCATCCACAAAAACTAAAACACCTATTGTTCCAGTTGCCATAATAGACTCATATAAACCTTTCGATTCTAATAACATCAAAAAATGTACAGTGCAAATACATTATATGAAACCTTTATATTACGAAGATTACAAGGATATGAAGACAACAGAAATTGCAGAACTAGTACACGATATGATTCAGGAAAGAATCAATACAGAGTTAGGAATATCTAAGAATAGTTAATCTGTTTCACTTTATAAATCGCAATAAAAAAAGACCAACGCGGTCTTTTTTTATTGCAAATCCAACGGATTATATTGTAAACTGATTTACCTTATCAACAAGTTTTTCACTTGTTTCGTTAACCGTTTCTATAGCATCCAAAATGCCTTGTCCACGATCTTTAATTTCATCCACCTTGCCGTCTACAATTTTTGTAGTATCGGCACCATCTGATGCCATCTCTGCAACCAGATTAATTGAGTCTACAAGGTTTTCTACAGTAGCCGCAAGTTCCTGAGAAATTGCGCTAAGTTCACTAGTCATATCATTTACGCTGTTAGCATCATCATCATACGACTTAGTTGCATCAAGCATTACTTCGTAATCTCCAACAACAGTTTCGCCCATAAAGTCAAGAAGTTTGTTAGACTCTTTAACAAGTCCATCTACTGATGAAATAACCACCTTTGTTACCTGGGAAATCTGTTGAGCTGAAGCCTTAGATTTTTCTGCAAGAACTCTGATTTCCTCAGATACTACTGCAAAACCTCTACCTGCTTCACCTGCTCTTGCTGCTTCAATAGCCGCATTTAGAGCAATCAGGTTAGTCTGTCTTGTAATCTCTAAGATTGCATTTGCAAGTTCACTAATCTGTTCAACTGTCTTTGCCTGAGCAATTGAAGCCTCAAGATTAACTTTAATTCCTTCAAACATTGATATGGAATCATCATGGGCCTTCTTGAACTGATTATTAAGGTCATATGCTTTCTTTGCAATTCCATTAGCAAGAAGAACACCTTCCTCCGCTTTCTGAGCAACTACATCTGCTGCAGACTTAATCTCAGCAGAAGCTTCTTGCATGTTCTGCGAACTTGCCTGAGTATTTTCCATATTATCAAACAACTGATTGGTTGCATCTGCTGTCTCGTTAATGTTATTGGTCATACCACCAAACTGGGTCTGACACTCTTTAACAACTTGAGCAAGTTCATCAGAAGAATCAATAATTGTCTCCATAACCTCTCTCATGTTGCTTGAAGCTGTATTAAACGACCTCGCAAGAAGACCAAACTCATCAAAAGAACTATTATGTATACTATACGTTAAATCACCATCTGAAAGGGCCGCTGCGTATTTGGTCATTGTCTTTATATTAGATGTGATATCTAATATAAGAATAAGAGCTATAATCAATGTAAGCACAAATGCTATAGTTACAAGTACAAGCCCAATCTTTTTTGAAGATTCATAAGTATCATAGCACTCATTAATACTCTTTTGTGACATTTCTCTTGAATTCTTAACAAGCATATCACAAGTTTCAAACAAATCTTCCGAATCAGCAAGAACTCTGTCTAAATACCTTGAACCCTTTTCGTAATCTCCTTCTGCGACCATTTTACAAATGCTTTCCACATAGGTTCTGTATTTTTTAAACCTTTCAATCATAACATCAGAGATAACTACATCGTCTTCACTATCCGAAACCATCCCCCTATATTTCTCCATAAGTTCAAGTGTTGTCTTTAAGGATTCATCTATCTCCGCTTTATGCTTATCGTAATCATCTGCAAGATGCTGATTGGCAATCATCGCTGAATGAGCATCTGTTTTTTCCATATAATACTCCAACTCCATAAGAGTTGATGTATTATTCATACTCGTCTTTTCAAATTCAATTATTTTATCATTGATACTGTTCAGGTTAACAATGTTAACTATGGCAACCACTAATACCAACACCATAATAATAGAAAAAGACACTATGATTCTAAACTTTATCTTTAAGTTACCTATTGTTGCTTTGTACAGTTTAACAATTGCATTCTTTAACCCTGTTTTGGCTATAACTTCTCCCGCCGTCTTAAACCCTGACAAAATAGCGCCAAACAAGAATGCGAAAAAGTGTCCAATCTTTTTAAGTACCCATACAAATTTATTACCGGATTTTGAACTTGAAGTTTGGCTACTCTGTGCTTGTCCTCCTGCCTGTGAACCTTGCTTTTTAGCCATCCTCTGCATCTGGGCCGCCATCATGGCTGCATAATCTATCTCTCCATTCTCATTCATAAACTGGCTCATGTCCAGTTCGCCTTCGTCATCACCTGATTCGTCGTCTTCATCATCATCTGATTCGTCATCTTCGTCATCATCTGATTCATCGTCTTCGTCATCTTCTGATTCATCGTCGTCGTCATCCTCTGATTCGTCGTCGTCATCTTCTGATTCATCGTCTTCATCATCTGATTCATCATCGTCATCTTCTGATTCGTCTTCGTCATCTTCTGATTCGTCGTCTTCGTCATCTTCTGACTCATCGTCTTCGTCATCTTCTGATTCATCTTCGTCATCTTCTGATTCATCGTCGTCATCTTCTGATTCGTCTTCTTCATCTTCCGATTCGTCGTCATCTTCTGATTCGTCTTCTTCATCTTCCGATTCGTCTTCATCTTCTGATTCATCTTCATCATCTTCTGATTCGGCGTCGTCATCTTCTGATTCATCTTCATCATCATCTGATTCGTCTTCTTCATTCTCCGATTCATCATCTGACTCTTCTTTATTCTCTGGTTCTACTTCTTCTGACTCATCTTCATCATCATCTGATTCGTCTTCGTCATTCTCCGATTCACCGTCTGACTCTTCTTTATTCTCTAGTTCTACTTCTTCTGACTCGTCATCATCCGATTCATCGTCTTCATCGCCTGATTCGTCTTCATCTTCTGATTCATCTTCATCATCATCTGATTCGTCTTCGTCATTCTCCGATTCACCGTCTGACTCTTCTTTATTCTCTGGTTCTACTTCTTCTGATTCTATTTCATTCTCCGAATCTTCGTCTTCTTCCGATTCATCGTCATCATCGCCTGATTCATCTTCGTCTGATTCGTCTTCTTCATTCTCTGCTTCATCATCTGACTCTTCTTTATTCTCTGGTTCTACTTCTTCTGACTCTATTTCATTCTCCGAATCTTCGTCTTCTTCCGATTCATCGTCATCATCGCCTGATTCGTCTTCTTCATCGTCAGACTCATCCTCATTCATCGATTGCGTTTCTTCTTCACCAGAACCTTCTATCTCTTCATTCTCTGCAGACACAGTTTCTTCATTCTCATCAGTTTCTTCTACACTTTCTTCTATCTCTGTAGGTACTGTTGCTTCCTCAACCTGAACTTCCTGCTCTACATTCTCTATAATTTCTTTATTCTCTACGGGATTTTTTCTCTTTCTTCCAGCCATACCTGTGTCTCCATTTCGAAAAAATTTTAAAGCAAATACTGTTAAAATTCACCTTTATTCATCCGTATTCAAGCAATAATTACAATTTGCCACAATAACATTATAATAATATCACATTTTGGTATTAAGTTCTATGTTTTACTTTAATTTTGTCCAAAGTGCATACAAAATTCTTATTTTTTTATACACATTCACTATCCCTACTCATTTAATCTCCATTATCACCATCTACACTCTCGCCTTCATCCACAGTTACAGTGCGCGTAGGCAACGGATATGGTGTCCATTCGCTTGGCGCAAGAGTTCTCTGAGGACCATCAGTTTTCACTGGTTCTTTACTCATCTGAGGCTGTCTAGTCTGCTCCGGTTCCTCGCTTTTTTCCGGTTCCTTTGTATCTTGTGGCGCAACACTAGTCATCGGCAAATCAGCCTCTTTAGTAGGTTCCGGTCCATCAGTTTCTATCGGTCCATCTGACGGAAATGGAGTCGGAGTTAATGTCACCAACGGAGTTGTTGTGGGTTCAGTTACCGGCTCTTTTGTTTTTTCCGGCTCTTGACTCTTAATCGGCTCTTTTGTCTTTTCCGGACTAGTTGTCGGTTCATTTGTAGGCTTATTGGTTTTTATAGGAGTTTTTGTCTTAGCCGGCTTAATTGTATCCTTAGGCTTATCACTTTCCTTTGGAGCATCTGTTTTAGTCGGTTTTTTGGTGGCAACAGGGGCTCTGTCTTCCTGTTCTTCATACATCTCAAACTCTCTATCCGACAGGCCTTTGTGTATCTCCTTCATGAAATCATGCCATATATATAACGGATATGTATTACCTAGTAAGTCATCCATTGCTCTAGGCATGTCATAGCCAACCCATACAGATGTTGTATAGTATGGGGTGTATCCCACAAACCATCCATCTTTTTTATTGTCTGTAGTTCCTGTTTTCCCAGCACAATCAACTCCAAACAAAGCGTACCCTTTTGCCGTTCCTGTAGTCATTACTCCCTTTAGAACATCCGTCATCATTCTAGAACTGTTTTTCTCATAAACTTCTATTTTAGACGAAGGATTAGCAACTATCTCGTTCCCCTCAGCATTCATGATTTTAACAATGCATGTAGGAGTCGTAAATATTCCGTCATTTTCTAATGCCGCATATGCCGCCGCCATCTCCACCGCACTCGCTCCATATGTGGTTCCACCCAAGGACGCTGCAGGATATGTATCCTCATATGTTATCTTTTGAAAATCCATACTCACAATATATCCAAGGCACTTTGATGGAGTAAGCCATGAATACATATTCCAAGCCACGGTATTAACCGATTTCTCCACTGCTTTTCTTAAGGTAATCTCTCCAAGGTACCCTCCTCCAGCATTCTTAGGGCCATCTTCTATTTCTTCATCCATAACCTTAGAATCCGGTGTATATCCCATCTCAAATGCAGGCGCGTATAAAAGAATAGGCTTTATAGCACTTCCTGGTTGCCTGTAACTTTGAAACGCTCTGTTTAGCGTATATCCCACTGTCTCTTGTTTTCTCCCCCCTACGATTGCAACAACCTTTCCAGTATCATTATCAATACACGCCGCTGCTCCTTGCAAAGCATAGATTCCATTATCCTTTACCTCTTCGAAAGAAGATAGTTGCTCATTTACGCTTTCCTGTAAAAGAGCCTGTTTTTCCATATCAATAGAGGTGTAGATTCTGTATCCCTTGGAAAACAGCATCTGCTGGCACTGATTATACATCTCACTGTATTCAGTTTCGTAAGCCGCTTTTTCTTCTTCATTTTCAAATCTATTTTTAAATACAAACCCATTTTTAGCCATTAAAGCCCTTGTTGCGCAATAGTATACATAGGTTTCAATGTAATCGTTTTTAACCTTCTTTGTCATATTCAAGGTTATAGTCTGATTAAGAGCCTGTGTGTACTCCTCATCATCTATTTTCCCCGCCTCATACATCTGCTCTAAAATTCTTTCTTTTCTATCTATGACATTTTGATAATTGGTAACCGGGTCATACATTGTAGGATTATTAGGAATTGCACATAAAAACACAATCTCTCCCAAAGTCAGTTCTGTAACAGCCTTGTCAAAATACCCTTTAGATGCGGCTTGTATTCCATAATATCCATTGGCAAAATATATATTATTCAGATAAAACTCCAAAATCTGATATTTGTCATACTTTTTCTCAAGTTCCTGAGCAATAAATATCTCATTAATCTTTCTTTTCCATGTAACTTCATGACTTAGGAAGATATTTCGGGCAAGCTGTTGGGTTATGGTACTTCCACCACGCTTAATCTCGCCCTTGTTTTCAATTAGCGAAACTAACGCAGCCAAATTTGCTTTATAATCTAGTCCGTCATGTTCGTAAAATGTTCTATCCTCAGTTATGACCATGGCATCTTTTGCGTAATCCGGAATATTCTCATATTGTATATAGTAAGAATCTTTATCTCCTTTAACTGTGGAAATAACATCTCCATTGCAATCGTATACAATACTTGTCTGGTTTTGCTTAAAAGTATCTAGGGTAGAGGATGTCACACATTCTTTCGCCATCTGCTGACTGTCTAGAATATCCTTACCATACTTTTTGTAAAAAATCACTCCGGCTGCAAGTACTCCTAAGAGTACCACAATTATGGCAAGTTTAATAACGATTTTAACCCTGGAAGTAAACCACTTATATTTAGTTTTAAGTTTCTTCTTTGTTGCTTTTTTCAAGTTTTATCTCCCTTAAATTTCAATATATTCAAAAGGAATCTCTAGTTCCTCCAAAACTCTTTTTTCTCTTTTTTGACAAGTAAACAAAATAATCTGCCCCTTATGCCTATCCCTTAGACCCTTAAGAGTTTCTCTAAGTCTTTTTTCATCAAAATAAACAAATCCGTCATCCACAATAAGAGGAATTCTTTCTTGCAAAAGCCATGTTCCAACAGCCATACGCAGCGCTAAATAGACTTGTTTTACCGCTCCATAACTAAGTTTTGCAATGTCAACAAATCCTTCTTTGCCCAATACTTTTATATTCATTTTGGCATCAAAAATAACTCTTTCGTATCTTCCACAAGTAAATGCCGCCACATTCTTTGAAAACTCATCTATAATTTCCGCCTTAAAATCTCCGCTAAACTTCTGGCTGATTTCATCGATTATTTCCTCAGCCATATGAACAGCCTTAACCTTCTTTTCTATCTGAGATAATTCTTCTCTAAGTTTTTCACATTCCCTGCTCACACTTTCATAGTTATCCCCATTCATTTTTTGGGAAATAGAGTCAAGCATCCATTCTCCTCTTTCTATCTCCCTTGCCAGTTCTTCTTTTTTCTCCGTTTCCATCTGATAATACTTCTCAACCTGTTCTCCCAGTCTAGTAACACATCTTTGAAGTTCTTCCATGCCTTCATCATCTACCGAAAACGAACTAACTCCACCTTTACCATACTCCTCAATCTCTTCCTTTAAATCTTTTAGTTCTTCAATTATTTTTCTGCAGTTTTCACTTTCTTCTGCCGCTGCATTAGCCTCATTTTCAATAAACAAACCTGCCAATTTTCTTATTATAACATTATCCCACAAAAAGGTTACTACTCCTTGTGCAAGAACTAGCAAAGCCATTATCAAAACCTTAACCACAGGCTTTAGAGGAACCAACAAAGTGATTACCAAGGCAAACACAAATATGGCTGCAAGAATACTGTAATATGCCGCCTTTGCTCTTACATTTATCCTACTTTTATTCTGACTTTTTACTTCCTCCATCTCAATGAGAAGCCTTGCCTGTTTTGTTCCTTGGCAGTATCTTTCATATTTTAGTTCTATTTCTCCAAACCTGTCTATGTATTCTTTTATACTTTCTACTTTTTCTTCGTTTTTTTCATTAGTTACTCCCCTTTTTTCCTTAAGTTTTAAAAGATTATCGGCTTCTCTATCATACTGCTGCATACATTCTTTAAGATTTTCACTCTTTTTTATGCTTTCTTTTAAAGACAAATTTACTTCGTTTTTTCTAATCTCAAGCATCTTTATCTGATTCTTAATTTTCTTTTTTGCACCTGCAACATCAACTCTTTCATTTTTTCCTGTAGATATACGTTTTGCATATTCAGAGACATCACCAAAGATTCTTCCGGTATCATCATTTTTATCCTGAACTAAATAATAAGAAGAAGCAAACACCCTTTCCTCACCAAAGGCTTCGAAAAGTATCTCACTATCAACTTGAAGCCCTGTCACCACATCAACAACAACAGGGTCTTCTTGAACCGGAAAACTTCTAAACACCTCGTATTCCCTGTTGTCATAGGAAAATCTCATACTCCCACTCCATTGTCCTTCTATAGGCTGATACTTACTATACATACTATCAGCAGCAGGTTTTCCCCTTTTCTTTTCTATGCCATACATCATACTGTATATGAAGTATGCAATGGTTGATTTGCCCGCCTCATTATCACCATATATTATGTTTATTCCATCCGACAATTCTATCTTCTTATCCTTGTGTCTGCCAAAACCTATTATTTTCAACTCTCTAATTATCATATAATTCCTTTCACGCTGCACTATATTACAGATGCAGATACTTATTTACTCCATCAATGCTAAAATACCATATTCCATCACTAGTTCCTTCATATCTTCATCTTCTTCTAAAGAATGAACACTACTTATAAACTGGCCTATTATATTATCCGTATTATCCAAGTAAATCTCATTAATATCTACAAAAGTTCTTGTTGCATCTACAACTCCAACTATCTTTTCAAAAGCAGGCTCACCTTCCAGCAGTTCTCGAAGATTTAACGCATCTTTTTGTACTTCTTCATCAAAAACCACTTTTCCATGTGTGCATATTCCTGTGAATCGTAGAGTATAACATGTATTATCATCGCATAATCTGCTAATTATTCGCTCTTTTATGCCTAAAGTTGTCATGTATTGATTTAATTCTATAGTTACATCTTCGTATTTTCTACTTTTACCATTAACAAACACAAGTTTAGTTCTTTTTCCTGGGTATGAAGACATTTCATCCACGTTTCCCACAACAAATCCATGCTCTCCTGTTTCTGTGTGGTCTAAAGCCACAAGACTCCCTGCGTAAGCCACATTATCTCCTAGCATATCTCTTTTATGAATATGCCCCAGTGCCACATAATCAAACTTACTATCTACGAACGCTCTAAAATCTATATCTAACTGGTCTTTAGTTCCGCCATGAAGCAACAAAATGTTCACCTTGTCGGCATCAAGTTCGTATTTACTTTCAAAGTATTCCTTATCTTTTTTCTCCTTCATATACATCCCACTATAACTCACCCCATAAATATCCGCATTAATTCCAAGAACTTCCCCCTTTACACATTCATTATCGCCTTTAATTACATAAGTATTACTTTCAAACTGATAATCTTCATATACTCCTCCCCTCGCCATATAATCGTGATTTCCTGCAATAATAACAGTCTTAGTGTACAACAATTTAGAAAATATATAATCTATCTCTTTTAGTTGTTTTATATCTGGAATTGAATGAAACAAATCACCTGATACAAGCAGCAAATCGCTTCCTCTTTGATTGCACACATCTACCACTTCCAAAAGAGCATCCCTAATAACGCCCTTTCCACCATGTTTTAATTCCATTCCAAAATGCACATCTGATATATGAATAAACTCCATTTTACACACCTCGCATCCCATATTTTTCGACAAAGTCCCCATCCATTCTTGGTATATTTTAAATCCTCAAATCCAAAACATACATATATTATTCTATCACAAAACCCTTGCTTTTTCTACTTTCTCATGATAGACTTTCTAACTGTCAGTGAGTTCGAAACCTTCCTCACTTAAAACAAAACTACAGGAGAATTATACCATGAGAAAAACAAAAACATTTTCTTTAACTCTGGCAGCTATGATTGCTGCTCTTTATGTTGTTCTAACTTATGCATCTAACATGCTTGGGTTGGCCAACGGCAATATTCAAATACGCCTTTCCGAATCCCTAACCATCCTTCCGGTTTTCACACCTGCTGCCATACCCGGCTTGTTTATAGGCTGTCTTTTAAGCAACCTCTTAACTGGATGTTGTTTTATCGACATAGTTTTAGGCAGTATTGCTACAGCACTTGGCGCTTTTGGTACAAGAATCCTGCGAAAGGGCAAAATTACTCCTTTTATACCACCTGTTGTAAGCAATGCCATTATAGTACCCTTTGTACTTAGATACGGATACGGTCTTTCACTGCCATTTCCTTTTATGATGCTAACTGTGGGTCTTGGGGAAGCAATCAGTTGTGGCGTATTGGGATGCTTTTTAAGAAAAACCATTAGAAAAAAATTTCACCTTTTTAATTAATTACTTGTTACTATACAAAAACCTCCAGTTACAAAACTAGAGGTTTTTACATTATAATTCTACATATCTTACTTCATGATTCATAGCCGGAATAATCTTCTCAATCAAATCCTTGGTCTTAAGTTTTAAACTGGATGTATTAATACAAGGATGACATCCTATATATTCTCCAGCCAGCAAATCCTTATCAATTATAAGATTTACCACATTATCCTTATCATTCATAAGTCCCAGCACACTCACAGAGCCGGGTGTGATATCAAGATATTTTTCCATGTATTCAGCAGGAGCAAAAGATAATCTTGAACTCCCAATCTGTGCCGAGATATCTTTAGTAACAAACTTCTTGTCACCCACAATCATTAGCAGATAAAACTTCTTTCTTGCAGCATTACACAGAAAAAGATTCTTACATATAGTCGCTTTTAAGGCTTCATCAACCCTTTGGCACTCTTCCATGGTATCTGCCTTATCGTGGTCAACTCTTTCATATTCTATACCAAGGCTATCTAGCAAATCATACACCCTTATCTCTTTATCGAGCCTGCCACTCACATCCTTTGGTCTTCCTTTTTCAAGCACAAGTTCTTTATTTTCCATAAGTTTCGTAAACCTCTTTCAAACGATGTGGATAGTCCGTCATTATACCATCCGCTCCGATATCAATTAAATGCTCCATATCTTCTTTTTCATTAATAGTCCAATAATGCACCGCCAAATTATGCTTATGAGCGGTGTTTACAAAACCTTTAGTAGCCAGATTAATACCCTTTTCCTTCATAGGAAGTTGGAACACACACATCTCATCTTTAAAAAACATATCAAGATTAAAAAGTTGTAAGATAACATACTTTGTAGCACCTTTGGTAGCCGGAGAGTACATAAATTCTTCTGGAACCTCTCCATCTTTTTGCATTCTTTGTAACTCCTCGTAGATTTCATCATGGAAACTTGCAAGTACAACCCTGCCAAAAGCATTGTGCTCTTCTAACAGTCTTACAACCTCTGCCAAAGCCTTAAGCCCCAAATCTCCAGACTGCTTAATCTCTACATTTATTTTATTATCAGGAAAAGAAACTATTAGTTCCTCCAGTGTGGTAGCAAGGAAAACTTTCTCATCTCGCGGTTGCACACCTTCAGGATAGGTAACATCTGTAGGGTATTTTTCCTCTCCGTTCTCATCCTTAAAATGTTCTCTGTCACCACTTAGGCGTTTTTGGCTATTCACCGGATTGGTATAGCCAAAGTCTACCTTCTGCTCAATCATATCGCTGTAATTCCAATCCGCAATCTCACCGGTAACATTAGTCTTTCTGTCCAAAGTTGTGTCATGAGAAAGAATCACAACTCCGTCCTTTGTAATGCTAACATCTGTCTCCATCATAACATTCTTATCCACACTATAAGCATTATAAAACGCTTCTAGTGTATTATCAGGGAACTCTTTATTACCGCCACCATGAGCAATTAATACTGGCAAATCCCCTTCCTTCATCATAGGATTATCACTTTCATAATTCTTGTTTCTTGGAAGCATGCCAAGCACAATGTAGATAATCCCAAGAGCAACAACAACGCATATTGCTATTATTAATGTTTTCTTTAATATTGTCTTTGATTTAGTATTCATAAACATCTCTCATTCTTGTAGTATTTGGATTCTTAATTTAATCCCTTATATCATACAGTATTATAGCATAGATTTCTACAGATTTTAAATCCATCACTTAATTTCCACCTTGACCTTCTCTATCTCTTCTTGAACAAATCCACCTTTAAGAATGACATCCTCTGTACATCCGTTTTGAATCATAGTTGTAATAACCCTCATTCTTTCTTCTTTTCTGGCATTCTCTGCAATTCCTTCTCCTAAATTACACATCTGATTAACCTCCTCTTCCACATCCTTAGTCATAGGAAGACCATACTTATTCTCTAACCTATCTTTCTTCTTATCTGCCGCCATCTTGGCCGATAATAATGTAGATAACATTCCAATCAGTTCATTCTCTGACATTATGGTCTCTTCACTTAGATATATCATTACTATATCCATAATATCATAACGGTTTTCCTTTGAATAGGCTCCATATATATTTTCTGGCTTCAAACTATACTTCACTATAGAGTTCGCTACATATTTAGGGCAATTAAGACATATCCATATAGAATATACCTTCTTCACACCATCATAGCATTTTGTTGTGAATTCTGTATCTATCTGCTCTGAAATCATTCTCGCTCCATACACAACGCCTCTTGTTACAAGATCATATCCCGGATAATAATCTTTCTGTGCTTCTACATCAACAAACAACTTTACCGAGCCATGCTCACCTGCAAATGTGGTAAATCTTATGTCAAAACATAATCTCCCCGTTCCTTCCAATATACTGTCTGTTGCCTCTCCACTAATGGCTTCTGGCTTAGCCGCCTTCTTCTTACTTCTCAAAACAGGCTCCACTGGAGCAATCTGCACCTTCGGTTCTCCTTCGATAGCAGCAATTGCCTGTTCCGCTGTATACCCTTTAAATTCCTTCATGGTTCCTATTAAAATATTAGCCAGTACATGCTTGGATTTTAAAAGATTAATTACAACATTATTATATTGTGCTTCATATCCCGCTTCTTTAACTTTTCTCGATAAGTACGTCTCTCTCATTGACTCCTCCTACTTTGCTTATGTATTCCAATCACATATACATAGAGAGAAGCCTTCTATTATTCGATAATCTTTATTTCCCACTTTGTATTTTATCCTTATTAACACTTAACACCCTTCTCTTGTATATACAACAATTATATTTAGAATAATATAACACAGTTTGTGGTTATTTACAAGTTATATTTTTATTTCACTTAAATTTGTAATATATTTCAACTCTACTATGGCTTTTTGTTTTCTTTTGTCGTATAGTGATTACATTAGATTGCAGGGGATATTTCTACTGTAAAATTAAGAGACAGGGTTTGAAGAAAAACTTTAAACCCTGTCCTTTTCCAATAATGCATTCTTTTATTTTATCTTTGCAAAATGACCATCAAGATGAACATACTCCATATCTTCTACGATATGTGTTAATGTTTCCAGCATACCATCTGTTGGCGGAAGGCCATCTTTACCCGTATACTCTATAACCACGCAAACATAACCCACATCTCCATCAGCCTCTGAAACATCAAACTCAACTTGTGCATACAAGAACATAGCATTATCTGTTCTTTCCGACTCATCAAGAAATCCTTGATTTAATATGTAATACACCTTATGATCACCTATTGTTGTATTATTAACCACAAAATCATCAGAGGATACATTAGGATGACCTACAAATCTAAACACCTCTTCTGACATTTCCATTCCATATTTACCAGATATACCTATCATATCATCAATAACAATACGCTTTGTAACATCCCCGCCGGAAACTCCTACAAATTTTGTATTCAGTAAATCTGATGCATAAAACTCATAGCCAGGAATTTCTTGTGGAAGCAATACATAATGCGAATCTTTTTGGTCATATAAATCTATCAGCAAATTGTTTCCTGACGCTTCCACGTCTATATAGCGTGGATAATAAAAATAAACCTCATCCTCATAATCAAAAAACTGATACTTCATTCTAATCTGTTGCCAATAATTATCTTCATCCTCTGATAATGTGTAATTATCAGCATTGCCATTTCCATCTTTGATTGCATACGCCTTTATTAAATCCTCTACAAATTCATCTGATGTTACTATTATTTCATTATTATAAAAATCATTAATAGTCATTATAATCTTTACATCATATGTATAATCAACAAATCTCTTATCTGTACTATATTGCAGGTAAAAGTTTGCATGCTCAATAATTGATGTGTACTTAAGTATCTCAACTAACTCTTCACCTGAAAGGGTAATGGTAAACGATAGATTAGTTGAACCATTTTCCTCGATATCTCTAACCGTAGGATTAGATATATTCTCATTTACAAAATCGAGCCATAACTGTCCAAGATTAAGTTTATCAACTGGTGTTCTTGTATACTTATTATAACTCAATGATTCAATCGGTCTGTCTTTTCCATCGACACTATCCTTTTCTTTTTTCTCATAAAGATAAAGTTGACCATCCGTACCATATGTTACAAACTTGTTATACTGGTCATCCATATCTCCCCCGGTACTCAGGGTAAGAGTACCTGTAGAAAACAAATTATATCTCATGTCACATTTCTCAGATAGTATTTGCTCTACAGACCCCTTTGCCTCATTATTGCAATGAAGAGACAAGCTTCCAAACAACTTACACGCAACCTGTTCGTTAACATAGTTTTCGTAGTTTTTCATAAACTCAATTAGTCTTTTGTCTGGCTCCGTATTTTCCTGATTATCAGTTTCTTTGTCATCCTCATTTGTTATATCCTCACTATCTGCAGGACTTTCACTTACAATATTAGAAGGTGCTTTTGTTGCCTCCATTTTCGAATTATCATCTCCACCTAATGTCATAGCTGCTATCACACCTCCAATTATTGCAACAGCACCAATTACTCCCACTGCTATTTTTACTCCAAGTCCTTTTACTATACCTACTTTGCTCACTGTCTCTATTCCTCCTGTCATATATCCTTCCATAACCTTGCTTAATAAAGCGGTGCAGTCTGGTATCTGGCATGCAAATGCCACCATCTCACTCTGATAAATGGTATATAAAAATGGTAATACTGCCACCACTCTAAGTTTAATGCCCTTGTCCTCAAGTTTCTCCGCTTCCCCGCGCATAGTTTTCTTAGCATAATTCAAACGACTTTTTACTGTATTCTCGGAACAACCATATGCAAGGGCAATCTCCTTAATACTATAATTCTGATAGTAATACATAAACAAAGTTACTCTCTGTTCCACCGGAAGTTTTTCCATCATACCTAGAATAATCTCTCTTACTTCATTTTCAACAACGATTTCCTCTGTTTGTTTACCAGCATCCGGAATATCAACAAGTTCTTCATCTTCATTACTCAAACTGTCAATGGTTAACACATTGTTATGTTTCAGCAAATCAAGACATTTATTTGATGCAATCCTCGTAACCCATGCTTTGAATTTCCCTCCATTATCAAGTGTTGACAGTTTTGAAAACGCCTGAATAAATGTATCTTGTGTCACATCCTCAGCATCAGCGTCATTTAAACTATATTTCTTACACACAAAATACACTTCTTTGTAACATTCACTGTACAATTGCTCCATTGCCTCATTATCACGCTTTGCAGCGCGTTCTACAAGTTTAATCATTTCATTAGTTGTCATAGTTCCTTCCTTTCTTGTCCATTTTCCCAATAGTCAGTATTTTTATTATTCTTGTACGATTTCTAAACCCCATCAACTATATAACGATTGGGTTTAGAAAAAAGTTTTATATTTCATAAAATTTATCAACAGTATATACCCCCATCACTTGTTTTTCAAACAACTATAGTTGTTTTCACTTTTTATCACTATAGTTTATATAGCATTTTATTCTCTTTTGTCGTATATTAATATTTAACAGCATGATGTTTTATCACAGCATTGTATCCCAACAACTTGCTGTCAGATACCTATACTAACCAAAATAATTATTTACAACATATTAAAGACAAGGAGAACCGATATGGGATTATTTGATTTATTTAAGAAAAAGGAAACTCAAAGCCTTGCTGATGAATACTACAGTTCCAACAATTACAACTCTTCAACCAGTAGCGATGACTATTCATCATATCAAAGTGACAATGTAGGTTATACACCATCAGCTGGCAACTATCAGGAGCAACAATACAACTTCGAAATGACTATAGAGGATGTATTCAATCTCACAGGCAGAGGCACTGTAGCCGTAGGTCGAATTGAAGCCGGAACCATACATAAAGGTGACGCCGTAACAATTCTCACTCCCGGCGGTCCTATAACTTCACAAATAGGTGCAATAGAGATGTTTAGAAAGGTACTAGACAGCGCCAAAGCAGGCGATAATGTAGGTCTTTTACTGTCCGGTGTTCAAAAGGGCGAAATTGCAGGTGGCGATAGGATTGTGAAGTAATGTTGCTGTAAATCAATATTGGCAAACTTAAAAATAGCATTCGACAAAGGTTCGAATGCTCAGACCGTAGACAAAGCGGCATCAGGATTCATATCCTGATGCCATTTTTATTTCATTTTATTTCTCCTCCATATCGTGTAAATACTATATTTTCTTATCATTTTTACATAATATATATGCATCACCAAGACTTAGTACCACGCACCATATCATCGGTAGCAGCACACAAATATATTCTTTAAACTTCAACAAATCTATATCTAATTTATCAATCGAATGATGCGACATATGTCTCCCAGACCATTCTGTAACGCAATAAGTTACAATGCTATTTCCATCCGCAGGATTAATCATTCCATACATAAACAAATTCATAATATTAAATATTATAAATAACCCATAAAAGCAAAGCACTGCCCTTACTGTATGTTTAAATATTGTTGAAATAAATAATGCCAATAAAACTATATATAGTGTACTTAAATTAATTGCAATAATAACAGCAACCAGAAATTCAACATCACTATTTTTATATAAAATACTACAAATCAGCACTAACACATCAATAATTGGTATAGTAATCACTATCATCACTATTGCTTTACATATATTTTGTTTAGTCAAACTATATCCTAATTGTTTATAAAAACTTGTAATCCCATCTACATAATCTTTAGTAAAGGATTGCACAAAAACAAATCCCAAAATAAAATATGTAAACTGAGTAAAAGAATTAAAAACACTTACCAAACACTGTTGTCCAACTCCTTCACTTCCGTAAAACACATGATTTAATACCATTCCCAAACCACCTATAACTACACATAAAACAACAGTCATCGCTAGCACTTTGGAATGAACGACCCTTTTAAACTCAAATTTAAACAAGCTCTTCATCTTATTCTCCCACCTTCATATACTCTATTATCTCTTTAATGCTCTTTTCTCCATGGTATTCATTTATTCTTTGCTTCTGTTTATTCATAACAAATACCCTACCACCAAACGAAATTACATCTTCAATAAGATGTGTGGTATTAAATACTACCACTTTTTTAGACTCTACCATTTTATTAACTTGTTCTATTAATAATTGTTTATTTGTAACATCTAGCCCATTACTTGCTTCGTCCATAACCAATATTCGCTTCCTAGTCGAAAGTGCACAAAAAATTTCAACAATTCTTTTTTGTCCAGTACTCAACATTGACACTTTTTTAGATAATAACTCTGATACAACTTCATATATCGAATAAAATTCTTTTTTCATATACTGTATTTTATCTTCACCTAACAACTCATAAATGTCATGTATTGTACATTCGTTCGGCAAATTAACATAATCTGAAATAACAACTATGTTATTTTTTATTTCATCAGATATATGTCCGTTGGTTGGCTTTAATCTCCCCATCAACACTTTATATAATGTTGACTTGCCACAACCATTTTCTCCTAATATATTTATAAAATCACCGTACTCAAATTGAATATTAACATTCTCATAATTAATACTATTTGTTCCTTTGTATCCATAATCAATTTTTACGCAAAACATATTTTATTCACACATCGTGTACAATATATACACTTTCTTCTCCTTTCACGTCTTTCTTCACTATATCTTTTACTCGTATCACATATTTTAGTTACTCTACTCTGTACTTTTACAAATCATAAACAAAAAGGTTGCACATCTTGTGCAACCGAACTACCATAGCAATAACTTTAGGCTTCTAGCTTTGCGTCCTCGTATTTCTACAAGTTTGCCAAATTTATACAAGTTTTCCAAATTTGTACATATAATACGACATTATTTCGATTTTGTCAATGCTTCTAGCTGTTTGCGAAAGAAAAATCCGTAGCAAATGCTACGGACTTTGTCTACAGTCTGAGCATATCACATCGATATGCTATTTTCTATTCTCAAAATCTCGTCTTCAAAACCCTTACTCCCACACATCCTGTGGCACATCAATACTTGCCTCAAACACTGTATGAGAAGGTCCCTTCATAAATATATGGTCTGTCTCTTCATCACATCTTACAGACAGGTTACCGCCTATCTGCTCAACAGTAACATTCTTATCGCACATACCAAGAACATGGGCCGCCACAAAAGCAGTACAGCAACCAGTTCCGCAACCAATAGTTTCTCCGGTTCCTCTCTCCCACTCTCTAATCTTGATATAAGAGCGGTCAACCACCGTAGCAAATGTAACATTAGTTTTATTAGGGAACAGTTCAGTCATATATTCAATGGCCTTTCCGTATTTTTCAACTTCAAAATCTTTAAGTTCGTCCACAAACATAACACAATGAGGATTACCCCAACTCATAGCTGTAATGTAGAAATCTCTATCTATTACATGCACTTTCTGATTGATAAATTCAGGAAGGTCTGTGTTAACAGGAACAAGGTTAGAAGAAAGTCTCGCCTTACCAATGTTAGCAGTAATATTTACAGCAACATGTCCTTCTACATCCAAATTAACATACTGCATGCCCCCAAGGGTCTCTATAACCAAGTCAGTCTTATCTGTAAGCTTATGGTCGTATACATACTTTGACATACTACGAAGAGCATTGCCGCACATCTCACCTTCTGTTCCATCAGGGTTAAACATTCTCATTCTAAAATCCCCCTTGTCAGAAGGGCAGATAAGAACTATACCATCTGAACCTATAGCAAAATGTCTGTCACTTAAAAATCTCGCAAGTTTTGGAAGATTACCAAGTTTTTGAGATATTGCATTAATATATACATAATCATTGCCATATGCCTGCATTTTTGTAAATTCTATTTTCACATTAATCTCCTTTTCCACTCCCATTATTTCGCTTTCCCAACTTTATATATAATGCAAGAATTGTTATTCATTGTCAAGAAATAACTTCTCTAATTGCATCAAGCACTCCTCTTACTGATTTTTCCCTAACTGTCAGGTAATTAATCGGTTCATTAATATTTTCCAGATAGTGAGCATCCGAACTAGTGATTACATTGCATTTCTCAAGATAGGGGTGCTCTCTCTTAAGTCTGTGCCAGTTATCCATATTCTTAACTTCAACACAGGTAAATTTACTGTCCTCAGGAATAAATCCAAGATTAGCCAGCAGACTGTTAGATTTTTTGTCTATGTGGGCAGGAATCATCACTCCATCATATCTGTTGACTAGTTCCCACACATCATCAAACCCAATATCCGTGGCATTAATAAGAAGATTTTCTTCAATTCCCACCGGTTCATCTTCATCATTCATTATTACCTGCTGCCCAAAAATCTCCGGACAGTTAGCAACCTTTTGGAGTTTACCATACACTTCCTCGTTAAATGACAGAGCCTTTTTTAAATCTTCAAAAAGGCATACCACATGCACTTCCTCCATGGTTGTAAGTTCCATTCCAGGAATAGCAATTATCCCATACTGCTTTGCAATGTTCAAAAAAGGAGGACAGTTTTTAACTGTATTGTGGTCAGTTAATGCTATAACATCTAATTCTTTAATCATAGCCATTCCCACAATATTACCAGGAGTCATGTCCATATCTCCGCAAGGAGACAGACAGGAATGCATATGTAAATCATAGGACACTCTAAACATACTGACATCTCCCTTCAAAACACTTCAACAACTTTAGCCTCCATCAATCCTATATCCTACCGAATTGATGTTTTTGTTTTTTATATACTACTCAATAAAATGCGAAATGGTGGTTTGCAACATCCTTGTGCTTGCTTATCACGCATTTATCAAGATATCGATATCCTTCGCCGTTTCGTACACAGGCTTTTCACTCTTAAGCACAGTTATTCCCTGCTGACTGGCTTTAGCAACTGCTGCATCATCTAAGTCGCTTCCCTCTGCAAGAACTATAAGCGCCGTCTCTGTAAGTGCGGCCACAGCAAGAGTATTAACATTACCCATCACCGTTATCCACGCGCCACCTGCAGGAGCCTTTCCCATAGCAACGCTTAGTAGATCACAGCAAAATACACTACCAACTTCATCATCCACATTATCTCCCATATTAACCAGTTCAAGTCCCGACTGTTCTATAACATCTTTAACCTTCATCCGAAACAGCCTCCTTATATAATTTTCTAAGAATATGTATACAATCCGATTCTTTGGCTACGCCTCTGATAATATCCTCAGCAAGTGCTTTGCAGGTTGGCGCACCACAAGCTCCGCAATCAAGTTTTGGAAACATCTCACAAAGTTCATTAACTCTTGTCATCTTTGCAATACTATCTTTCATATCGTTACCAATCTTGAATACAGGCTCGTACTGAACCTCATCTGTCCAATATGCATCTGATATGTTAAAATTACCAATCTTAGCCGGTCTGTTGCAGGCTACCGGCATATATTTGCGCAGCCTTTGCAGTTTAACCTTGGCAACATAAGGATTTTCTACTGTAAGTACTCCTCCTACGCACCCACCACTACATGCATTAAGTTCTATGAATTTAAGATTATCAAACTTTTGGTCTTCCAAATCATTCAAGACTCTGATAACATTTTCTATTCCATCCGCAGCAAGATAATCATCCGTAATAAGACCTCCTGATTCACCGCCGCTATATCCCCAACTGATACCAATCTTTCCTGAGATTCCCAAATCCTGAGTATCATTTTGTGCCTCTTTCATATACCTTAACAACGCAGGATATACATCCTTTATTGCAAGAACACCATCAATCTCACTAGATTCTATTCCTAGAGGTTCCCTCTTAGCCGTAACCTTCGCCGGACATGGGGAAATAAATATTATTCCTATTTTATCAGGAGCAAGACCGGTCTGGGCTACTGCCTTTTCTCTTGCAAGCTTTGCAGCCAAATCCACAGGTGCCATTATAGGCAACAAATGGTCAATCAAATTCGGAAATCTTACTCTAATTAAACGCACAACTGAAGGACATGCCGAACTGATTATTGGGTATTTGTCCCTATTCTTCTCAAGATATTCTCTCGTCATCTCTGACACAATCTCTGCTGCCCCACTTACTTCATATACATCATTAAAGCCCATTAGTTTAAGCCCAGTTAGCGCAATATTAATATCTTCCAAATTATTGAACTGCGCATATAACGATGGCGCAGGAAGAGCTACCGTATACTCATAATTATCCATTATGCTTAACGGGTCATATATCGGTAACTTTGCATGATGAGTACATATCCTAATGCATTCTCCACAATCAATGCAAAACTCTTTCTTTATCTCTGCCTTACCATTACGAACTCTAATCGCCTGAGTAGGGCACCTTTTTATACAGTTAATACACCCGGCACAAAGCTCTTCATTGAGTTTTACCGAATTATAAAACTTTCCCATAAATACCTCCATTCGAACCAAAACCCTGACCCTCTTATTGTCAGATATATATCCTCATGGTCACTGTGGTTCCAACACCCAGTGTAGTCTCTACCTTCATCTCATCAGTATATTTCTTCATATTAGGCAAACCCATACCAGCCCCAAAACCGAGATTTCTAACATTATCCGGCGCTGTAGAATATCCCGCCTGCATAGCTTTCTCCACATCAGGAATTCCAGGTCCCTTGTCTTTTAAAACCATGTCAATATATTCCGGAGTAATGCACACTTCTATAGTTCCACCCTCCGCATGGATAACCATATTTATTTCACCTTCATACATGGCAATTGCCACTCTTCTTACCACATCCGGAGAAAGCTGCATCTGCTTTAACTGACTTTTTACTGCTCCAGAAGCTTCTCCTGCTCTTGTAAAATCATCCCCGGGCACATTATACTTTAAAACTATACCTTCACCCATTATGACGCACCTCCACGCAAACCACTGCTATAGAGCATGCCACAAGCAGAAAACATTCTATGGCCTGTTGCCATTAATACTATCCCTCTCTCCTTAGCAAGATTAATCATGTCTTCATCCGGTTTTTTTCCTCTAATGAAGATTATACATATTATATCCATCATCTCCGCAGTACGAATCACCTGAGGATTGCAAAGTCCTGTAAGCAACACCGCCTGATCCTTAACAAATGCCAAAACATCACTCATCATATCCGCTCCACAGGCACTGTGTACTTCCCTGTCAAGGTACTCTTCTCCACAGATTATCCTGCATTTTAATACATCTTGTACATCAGCTATTGTCATATAAGCATCCCTCCGAAGTAATTTTGTATAAAGTTAAGTACAATTATACCATTAATCCTATATATTTTCCACTACAAGAATTTTATATTTCCTATATTTAATTATAGATTTTTTATACTCACTGTGATATAATTTTATAAATTATGTATTTAATTACAGTGATTTTCAAGTTAATGATTTAGGAGGAAATAATAATGCTTGCGAAGAAAAACATGGTTCCTTTCAAAGGAACAAAAGAGCAGGAAGCACAACTTTTAGAAGTTATTTCCCAGCTCAAGGACCAGGAAGGTTCTTTGATGCCTATTTTACAAAAAGCTCAGGACATCTACGGATATCTTCCTATCGAGGTACAGACTATAATCTCTAACGAGACCGGTATTCCTCTCGAAAAGATTTATGGTGTTGTAACATTCTATTCACAGTTTTCTCTTTATCCAAAGGGAAAATACAACATATCTGTTTGTCTTGGTACAGCTTGCTATGTTAAAGGCTCTGGCGATTTATTCGCTCGCCTTAAAGAACGCCTTGGCATTGAAGGTGGCCAGACTACTTCAGACGGAAAGTTCTCTTTAACAGACTGTCGTTGTATTGGTGCTTGTGGACTTGCACCAGTTTTAACCGTTAACGAAGATGTATACGGAAGACTTACAGTTGATGATATTGATGGCATTATCGCTAAATATGAGTAATCATTATGATGCCGGAAATCTCTCTTAATGTATTGGATGTGGCGCAGAATTCTGTTCGCGCTAATGCTTCACTAATAGAAATCTTGCTTACGGTTGACCATGCCCGTGACCTTATAACTATCGTTATTAAGGATAATGGATGTGGAATGACTAAAGAACAGCTAGATACTGTGGAGGATCCATTCTTCACAACCCGAACCACAAGAAAGATTGGTCTGGGAATCCCATTTTTTAAAATGGCCGCTGAAAGCACTGGTGGTTCCTTTAACATTGAATCAACTGTTAATGTTGGAACAACTACCACTGCGACCTTTGTCATTTCCCACATAGACCGAATGCCAATAGGTGATATGAATTGCACAATTCACTCACTTATAACACTTAATCCTACTTTGGATTTTGTATATACATATGATTTCGATGGTTTGGCATTTACCTTGGACACTAGACAGTTTCGTGAAATTTTAGGGGACATCGGATTCGACGAACCAGAGATATCACAATACATTATGAATTATCTTAAAGAAAACTCATTTGAAGTTGATAAAGGAATACAAATTTAATTTACAATATTTAGGAGGAACAGTAATGAAATCTCTCGAAGAATTAAAAGCTATTCGTGAAAGAATGCAGCACCAAGTTGGTTTCAGATCTGACAGTGGAGACGATCAGATAAGAGTTGTTGTAGGTATGGCAACTTGTGGAATTGCCAGTGGTGCAAGACCTGTACTTACTGCACTTTCTAGTGCTGTGCAGGAAAAATCTCTCGCTAATGTATCTGTAACTCAGACAGGATGTATCGGTCTTTGCCAGTATGAGCCTATCGTTGAGGTTATGGAACCAGGTAAAGAAAAAGTAACATATGTTAAGATGAATCCTGAAAAAGCACTTGAAGTAGTTGAACAACACCTAATTAAAGGAACAGTTGTTACAAAGTACACTATCAGCAGTGCTATGGACAAATAAGAGGAGGTAAAATTTTATGTATCGTTCACATGTGTTAGTATGTGGTGGTACCGGATGTACTTCCTCAGGAAGTCAGGAAATTATCCGCGTATTACAGGAAGAAATAGACAAGAATGGCCTTACTGATGAAGTATGTGTCGTTAAAACAGGATGTCATGGTCTTTGTGCCCTTGGTCCAATCATGATTATTTATCCTGATTCAACATTTTATTCAATGGTTAAGCCTGAAGATGTTGCTGAAATCGTTTCAGAACATTTATTAAAGGGCCGTGTTGTTACAAGACTTGTATATGATGAGACTGTAACAGACAATGGTATTAAATCTTTAGGTGAGACAGCATTCTACAAGAATCAGCACAGAATTGCACTTCGTAACTGTGGTGTAATCAATCCTGAGAATATTGATGAATATATAGGAAGAGACGGATACGCAGCTCTTGGTAAGGTTCTTACTGAGATGACTCCGGACGATGTTATCAAATGTATCCTTGATTCAGGATTAAGAGGCCGTGGTGGCGGTGGTTTCCCAACTGGCCGTAAATGGCAGCTTGCTAAAGATTTAGTTAAAGGCGGACAAAAATATGTTTGCTGTAACGCAGACGAAGGTGACCCAGGTGCATTCATGGACCGTTCAGTTCTTGAAGGTGATCCACACGTAGTATTCGAGGCTATGGCTATCGCAGGTTATGCTATCGGAGCTAATCAGGGTTACATATATGTTCGTGCTGAGTATCCAATCGCTGTTGAGCGTCTTGAGATTGCCCTTAAGCAGGCAAGAGAATATGGCGTGTTAGGCGAGAACATTTTCGGAACAGACTTCAGCTTTGATATCGGACTTCGTCTTGGTGCCGGAGCATTCGTATGTGGTGAAGAGACAGCTCTTATGACTTCTATCGAAGGTAACAGAGGTGAGCCTCGTCCAAGACCACCATTCCCAGCTGAGAAAGGTCTTTTTGGAAAACCAACAATCCTTAACAACGTTGAAACTTATGCTAACATTCCTCAGATTATCCTTAACGGCGCTGAGTGGTTCGCTTCTATGGGTACTGAGAAATCAAAAGGAACTAAGGTATTTGCTTTAGGTGGTAAGATTAATAATACAGGTCTTGTTGAAATTCCTATGGGAACTACTCTTCGTACAGTTATCGAAGATATCGGTGGTGGAATTCCTAACGGAAAGAAATTCAAGGCAGCACAGACAGGTGGACCTTCAGGCGGATGTATCCCTGCAGAGCACTTCGATGTTCCTATCGACTATGACAACTTAATCCAGATTGGTTCAATGATGGGTTCTGGTGGTCTTATCGTAATGGACGAAGATAACTGTATGGTTGATATCGCTAAGTTCTTCCTTGAGTTCACAGTAGATGAATCATGTGGTAAATGTACTCCTTGTCGTATTGGTACTAAGAGACTTTATGAAATTCTCGAGAAAATCATTAATGGTAACGGTACTCTAGAAGATATAGATAAGTTAGAAGAACTTTGCTACTACATCAAAGAAAACTCTCTTTGCGGACTTGGTCAGACAGCTCCTAACCCTGTACTTTCAACTCTTCGTTACTTTAAAGATGAGTATATTGCACACGTTGTTGATAAGAAATGTCCTGCAGGCGTATGTAAGGCACTCCTTAACTTCGTTATCGACCCAGATAAGTGTAAAGGATGTACTTTATGTGCAAGAAAATGTCCTGTTAACGCAATCAGCGGAACTGTTAAAGAGCCACATGTTATTGATACTACAAAATGTATCAAGTGCGGTGCTTGTATGGATAACTGTAAATTTGGTGCTATTGAGAAGAAGTAAAGGAGGAAGCCAAAATGGCAAATGTAAATATTAAAATTAACGGTATTGATGTATCAGCTCCAGCTGGTTCAACAATATTAGAAGCGGCTAGACTTGCTAATATCGACATTCCTACTCTCTGCTTCTTAAAAGAAATAAATGAGATAGGCGCATGTCGTATCTGTGTAGTTGAAGTAAAAGGTGCTAGAAGCCTTGTTGCTTCATGTGTATACCCAATTAACGAGGGTATGGAGATTTGGACTAACACTCCAAAAGTTATTGAATCAAGAAAGAAAACTCTTAAGTTAATCCTTTCTAATCACAATAGAAAATGTTTATCATGCGTAAGAAGTGGTGACTGCGAACTTCAAAAACTTTGCCACGACTACAAGATTGATGACGAGACATTCTACGATGGAGAAAAGACTGAGTCAGAGATTGATACTTCAGCAGCTCATATGATTAGAGATAACAGCAAATGTATCCTTTGTAGACGCTGTGTCGCAGTATGTGCTAAAACTCAGGGCATTGGTGTTATCGGTGCTAATGAAAGAGGTTTCAAGACTAATATTGGTAGCGCATTTGATATGGGACTTGGCGAAACAAGTTGTGTATCATGTGGCCAGTGTATCGCAGTATGTCCAACCGGCGCACTTGCTGAGAAGGATTATACTGACGAAGTATTTGCTGCTTTAGCAGATCCAGAAAAATATGTTATCGTTCAGACTGCTCCAGCAGTTAGAGCTGCTCTTGGTGAAGAATTCGGTCTTCCTATCGGAACTTCTGTACAGGGCAAGATGGCTGCCGCTCTTAGAAAGCTTGGTTTCGACAAGGTATTCGACACTAACTTTGCAGCTGACTTAACTATTATGGAAGAAGCTAACGAATTCCTTGGAAGAGTTAAGAATGGTGGAGTTCTCCCTATGATTACTTCATGTTCGCCAGGATGGGTTAAGTATTGTGAGCACTACTTCCCAGATATGACTGAGAACCTTTCAACATGTAAGTCACCACAGCAGATGTTTGGTGCAACTTGCAAGACTTATTTTGCAGAGAAAATGGGAATCGATCCAAAGAATATGGTTGTTGTCAGCGTAATGCCATGTACAGCTAAGAAGTTTGAGATTGGTAGAGATGACCAGAATGCAGCAGGCATTGCTGATGTAGATATCGCTCTTACAACAAGAGAACTTGCTAGAATGATTAAGAGAGCTGGTCTTGACTTTAACGCTCTTGCTGATGAAGAATTTGACCTTCCACTTGGTCTTGGAACAGGTGCCGCTGTAATCTTCGGTGCTACAGGTGGTGTTATGGAAGCAGCTCTTAGAACGGCTGTTGAAACTCTTACAGGAGAAGAACTTAAGGAATTAAACTTCACTGCAGTAAGAGGAACTGAAGGCATCAAGGAAGCTACTTACAATGTAGCAGGAATGGATGTTAAGGTTGCTGTTGTATCAGGTCTTGCTAACGCAAGAGAACTTCTTAACAAGGTTAAATCAGGAGAAGCTGATTACCACTTCATCGAAATCATGGGATGTCCAGGCGGATGTGTTAACGGTGGTGGACAACCACAGGTTCCTGCATCTGTTCGCAACTTTACAGATGTTCGTGCACTTCGTGCTAAGGTATTATATGACCTTGATGAGGCTAACTCAATCAGAAAGTCTCATGAGAACCCAGCAATCAAGGAAATCTACGCAGAATTCTTTGGTGAGCCAGGAAGCGAAAAGGCACATCACATTCTCCATACATCATATGTAAAGAGAAGCATTAACTAAATCCTAAATCAAAACTATTATATATAAGAGCCGCCCTACAGCGATGTAGGGCGGTTTTTTGACATGCTTTTAATAAATATTTAAATATCTTTTGACTAACACATATTATAGTAATCTTATATTTATTTTTCAGTAATTCTATATTTATAACACACTAACTAATTAACAAAGGAGTTCACATATGGAATTTTTATTAGAAATTATATTTGAAATATTTGGTGAAGTGCTAGATTCAACACAAGAATTATATAATCTTAACAAGAAGGGTCGCAAATGGAAGATACTTATTAACCTTATAAGCATAGTAAAAATCATCTTCTTTTCTGGTGGTACTCTTCTATTCCTACTCGTTGCCATATTAGGACTTGACGATGTTGCTAATTCAGGTATCGCACGAGCACTTATAGGACTAATTGCCGCATTATTTGCATGGTGTTCGTATCACAGCGTCAAAGCATACATAAGTTGGCGACGCAGAATTAGGGAAACAATTGTAGAAAAAAGAGCAAGTCTGGAAGATAATTAACCTTTTCTAATGGGCGTTACCTGTCAAATCTATATTCTCTACCTATGCTTCATGGCTCTAATCAAACTCTTAAGCGCTGCTATCTCATCTTCTGTAAGTCCAGAGATATCCAATTCTTCTTTCTTCTCTAATCCTAAGAGATAGTCTGTAGTGACTTTGAAGATTTTAGATATCATTATAAGAACATCGTATGACGGCATACGCAATCCAGTTTCATACGCACTGATAACCGATTTTGTTAGCCCTAATTTCTTAGCCAGTTGTTCCTGTGTCAAATCATTCTGTATTCTAAGTGTTTTTAAAGTGTTTCCAAAGTCAACCATGCCAATATCTCCTTTTCTCCTAGTTTATACTATATATGTTTTGTTATGGTTGATTTAGTTTTGTTTTAGTTGACTTTATTTTCACTTTTTTATATAATTTAGATAGTTATATTATTACACAATACAGAAATGGAGGAATTTCATGAAAAAGTTTAAATTTTTAATGTTAAGTCTTTTGATGTGCTTTCTTATAAATAATACAGCATATGCAGAAGAAGAGTATACCATAATAAGTGGTGGATACTCTAAAGGAAATGCCACTTCAATTGCATTTGATACAGATTATGTAACCTCGGTAAATGGGTTAAGTGGTGATGAAGCACTTTGGTTCACATTCACAACACCTGCACAAAAGGGTATTTTTAATATTTACGAAAAAGATATAAGTAATAGTGAACCTCTTATCGTGGATATTCTTGACTCGATAAATGATATACAAAGTTCTGATCGTTTTGCCGATAACTATGATGATGGGTATAATATTACATTATCACCTTCTACAACATATTATATAAAACTGACAAACGAAGACTACTACGAAGAAAATTCTGGCAATATTAAGTTTTGCATAAATTATCATTACGATTTTGGTGGTGATAATTTGACATCTGCTAATAGTATTTCTTGCGAATCTACATATAATGCTATAGCATCAGGAACCATTGATGAAGACTGGTTTGTATTTAATACTGGCAATTTTTCTGAATACCTAATCTCTGTGTCCAACATTAGTGATAGTGGTAATGGATGCGAGATCGAACATTCAATTGAAATTGAGCTTTATAATGAGATCGAAGAAGAACTCCTATATAAATCTCTGTATGAAGGCAACTCATGCAACAGTTCGATTTCTCTACAAAAAAACAAGAATTATTACTTAAGAATTTACCATGAAAATGATGACTATTATGATCATGACTATGATAACGACTGTTTCTCCGACGCCTATCAGTTTAACATTTCACCAGTAAGAACACCTATGTCATCAACAGTAATCAAGTTATCTTCTACTAGTTATACATATGATGGCAAGGCCAAGAAACCTTCTGTTACAATTACCTACGCTGGCAAAACCCTAAAAAAAGACATAGACTACACAGTGTCTTACAGCAACAACACTTCTACAGGAATTGGTAAAGTTACAATCACTGGTAAAGGCAATTATAAAGGTACTGTAACCAAAACATTTCAAATTAAACCCAAAAAATTATCTGGGTTAAAACAAAGTTGGCGTACCACATCTTCTGTTACATTAACATGGAGCGCCTTAACTGGTGTGTCAGGCTATGACATTTACAGAAAAGATAGCGCTAACGGTTCGTATAAATATGTAGGTTCTACTACTAACACAAAATACATCAACTCAAAGTTGACTGCTGGTAAGACCTACTATTATGTGGTTCGTGGTTATAAAAAATCAGGCACTACAAAGGTTCCCGGAACAAACTCAGATGTAATAACAACAACTACTACTCCGGGTAAAGTTACAGGCGTTAAACAAAGTGCATATTCATCATATTACACAACATTAAAATGAAATAAACTAAATGGTGCCACTGGGTACTATATTTACAGAAAAGATACCGCTAACGGTTCATATAAATACATCGGAACCACAACAAGTACCAGTTATACTAATAAAGGTCTTACTTCTGGTAAGAATTATTATTATGTAGTTAAGGGATATAAGAATTTTAATTCAACAATCATAAAGGGTGCAAACTCAACCACCCTTACAGCCACAACAAGACCGATGGCGCCAACACTAAAAGGAACATCAGGAATTAAATCTGCGACCTTGACTTGGTCTAAGGTTAAAGGTGGTTCTGGCTACGAAGTATATATGTCACCAAACAAAAGTGGAACTTATAATAGAATTGCCACCATTGGTGGAACAAGCAGTAAGATTGCTACTGTTGGTGCCACTTCAATAACCTACAAAAAAACGTCCTTAACAAAAGGCAAAACTTATTATTTCAAAATAAGAAGTTACACAACTGGAGCATCTGGCACTAAAGTATACTCATTCAAATACAGCCCTATTGTAGCGGTAAAAGCAAAATAATAATTCTTAACACATACAACAGCGCCAATAATCTATTCTAGTGATTATTGGCGCTTTCTGTTTATCTTACAACTCTTTAATCAAACTTTAACCATTCTTTCCCAACCAACAGATGAATTTTTACCTATAGTATGTTAAAATGCAATTATGCGCATACTATCTGCGCATATAATATATTGTATGAAAAGAAAGACGGTGTAACTATGAACAAATTAAAACAACGCATAACATCCTTGCTTTTGGTACTTGTCATGGTTTTTTCCATAATGGTTACAGGATGTGATAAGAAAGATAATGACTCATCCGATGACAAAAGTCAGACTACCGAAACTCCTGAAGAAAAAAACGACAATGATGATACCGACCTTCTCTCTCGCTACAACTATGAAGGTCTTAGTTTTGATGAATTTACTGAAGAACTATTTAAGGAGTCTATTACTTCCGACGCAGTTAATGTTAACTATCTGTTAGTTGACCCTGAAGGCTATGGAATTAAAGAATATCCTAACAATCTAGGCGAATACAGCAAAGAGTATTTCACTAGAGAAATAGCCCATTCTAAACTTATTTTAGAAACATTAGAAAAATATGACTACAACGAGTTAAATAAAGAACAACAGTTAACCTACGATATGATTAAAGCATCATGCGGTAATGACCATATGGTAGAGGGAATGGAATACTACTTTTCGTGTCTTGGACCATCTCTCGGTATTCAGGCTAATTTGCCTTTAATTTTATGCGAATATCACTGGTATAATAAATCTTATATTGATAAGTATCTCACTATTTTGGATACTGTGGACGATTATTTTCAGCAAATCTGTACTTTTGAAAAAGAAAAATCTGAAGCCGGACTATTTATGAGTGACGATATGGCAGATGCAACAATCAAGCAGTGTGAAACATTTATTGCTAATACAGACAATAATTTGCTAATAACCAATTTCAACGAAAAAATCGACAAATACGAGGGTCTTACTGATAAAGAGAAATCAGATTATAAAGCAAAGAATGAAAAAATCGTAAAAGAAACTGTTCTCCCTGCATATCAAAACATAATCGATACTTTAACCAGTTTAAAAGGAACCGGAACTAATCCTGGAGGACTCTCCGGTTTCGAAAAGGGCAAGGTATATTACGAATATCTTTTAAGATGTAATATTGGCGTTGACAAAACAGTTGAAGAGATTAAGAAAGAGGTTGACAGTGCCATTTCTTCTAACCTTATTGCTTTAAATGCAATGGTTTTATTTAATCCTGACCTTGCCTCTGGGGACTTATCAATGGAGATTGGCTATACCGACCCTGAAGAGATACTTAAAATCCTAAAGAAGGCTGTTTTAGCTGATTTTCCGGATATTGGTGATGTAGAATACACTATAACATCTTTTGACGAATCCCTAGAAGAATTTGTTAGTCCTGCAATGTATTTCCTTCCTCCAGTGGACCAACCAACAGTTAATTCTATATACATTAATAATAAATACTTAGAGGAAAGTGGTTCTATATTCACTACCCTAGCCCATGAAGGTTTCCCAGGACATCTTTATCAATATGTTTTCTCCGCAAGAGAAAACCACAATCCACTAAGACGCCAATTAGCACCAAATGGTCTATCTGAAGGCTGGGCAACCTATGTAGAAATGCATTCCTACAGTTATAGCGATTTGGATCCAAACATGGCTAAACTTCTTGCTACTAATAATGTTTTATCGCTATTAATCCAAGCAAGAGCCGATATTGGTGTAAATTATGAAGGATGGACCATTGAAGAGATGGAAGAATACTTAGACGATTACTTCGATTTAAATGAGGATGTGCTAAAAGAACTTTATATTCAATTAATTGAATCACCTGGTAACACTCTTTCATATATATGTGGCTATCTTGAGTATGTTAATCTTGAAAAAATGGTCTCTGAGGCATTAGGCGATAATTATAAAAAGAAAGATTTTACTGAATTCATTCTAATCACAGGTTTTGTTCCATTTAGCAAAATGAAGCAACTCCTTGAAGAAGAATTTATCCCTTCCCATTCGTCAACACAAAAATAACCAAAAAATTGTTTATTTTTTAACAAAATAACATATAAAATAACCTAACTTTTTTTTAGTGATTGACTTTTGCAAAAAGCCTATTTATACTAACATTGGTACAAGTTTAGAGTTTGTACTCAACGACTAATTTGTTAAAAATAAATTTTAAATATTACAGGAGGATTTTATTATGTCAACTAAGGCAATGTATCCAATTTCTGAAATCGGCAAAGGTAAAGTCGGTTTCTCAAAAACCCGTTCAATCATTGAAGCTGCTTTCTATGGCAACAATGTTGTTAAGGTTAACACTTTAAAGGAAGCTTACAATCTTGCAAAGAATTCACCTGGAACAATCGTTACAGATATGCCAATCTATAAAGGCGAAGAATTTGGTCTTGATAGTGACGCAAAGGTTCTTTTATTTAATGATGGTGCCGTAACTGGACGTTACGCAACAGCTCGTCGTATCAAAGGCGAACCAGGTGTTGATGATACAAAACTTGACAAAGTTCTTATGGATGCAATCTATAAGACTCGTAACAAGAAGTTATACCATGCTACATGCTATGTAGGTCTTGATCCTGAATTTATGGTTAAAGCTCACCTTCTTATTCCAGAGGGAGAGGAAAACCTTATGTACAACTGGATGATTAACTTCCAGTACATGTCAGATGATTATGTAAAGATGTACAAGGCTTCACAGCCAGTTGGTAACGGCAATGAGGCTGATATCTATATCTTCTCTGACCCACAGTGGATGCCAACTCCAAGCCCTGATGTAGATTACAGCTGCTTAAGCGATGATCTTACTTGCTGCTATTTTGATACAGAGCAGAACTGCGCAGCAATCCTTGGTATGAAATACTTCGGAGAGCACAAAAAGGGTACTCTTACAATGGCTTGGGCTATTGCTAATAGAAATGGTTATGCATCATGCCACGGCGGACAGAAGGAATACACATTAGATGATGGTTCTAAGTATGTTGCTTCCGTATATGGTCTGTCAGGATCAGGTAAGTCTACTTTAACTCATGCTAAGCACGGCGGAAAGTATGAAATCAAAGTTCTTCATGACGATGCTTTCATCATCAATACCGATACTTGCTCATCTGTTGCACTTGAGCCTACATACTCCGACAAGACTGCTGACTACCCTAC
>JAFQMS010000009.1 GCA_017396145.1 Lachnospiraceae bacterium | reverse complement strand
TATTAGGTCGCTTCGGTGGTATAGCATTCCATGTACGAAAGTAAGTATCATTAACACACTCCTCTGCATCCTCATCACTGTGTAAAATATTAAATGTTATGTAGTGACAGTACCTTCCATATTTTTTTGCAGTTTCAGATATGGCTAACTCAGACCGGTCCAAATAAAGCCCTATGATTTTTTCATCATCCATATCATCATCCTCCTTCCTTAAGTATTAAGGCTTTCACCTTAATACACCGAACTTATATATGTTTCACTACATACTTTCAAAAGTTTTTTATAATATTTTTTCCATCACTTTCTATTTTATCATATAAACCAAATTTCCACTATAAAAGCACCTACCACTCTGGTAAGTGCCTTTAGTAAAATCATATTATGCCACAAGCCTCTCATACTTTTCTTCTGCAGTAAGTTCCTTACTCTCTAAGATTGCCACAAACTCACCGTAATTATCTGTATCTTCATCCAGATTCTTTGCTACTTGGAATTTCTCTGCAGAGTTTCTTCTTAATATTTCCCATACAAGATATACCTGCGTAACCTCTCCGGTTTCAAGACCATACCCGGTTAATATCCTGCATCCTTCCTCTATTCTTAATACACCCTCTACTACTTTGATAAGGTCAATAAAATCATGTTTATCCATTTATTTCTCCTCTTTTACAACTGTTATCTTTGGTTTCTCTGGAAATTTGTTCTGCAGCCATCGAAGTGTCGCATTGGAAAAAATACTAAACTCTGCAAACACTACAAATAACAGCATCACAATTTTAACGATTATCCTAATGACTATGTGACCTATATTATCAGCAATTCCCCACAGCATTGCAGTATACATTATCGTACTTGCAATACAAGGAACTATAGCGATAACTGGCATTACACTTAGCACCACATATACAAGCGTAATAACTGCTCCAACTCCTAATGCTGCTATTCCATTAACGCTAGGCAAAAGATTCTGCAGAATGGGGATGCTCCATACCATTCCTGCAATCGCATTAAGAAATGGCAATACAAAATTCGTTTGATATTCTTTTGTCTTTGTTGGATGAACTATGTACTTTGCCATATTTACCTCTCTTTCTTCCTACAATTATAAATCCCATAATCAAAAGTTTCAATTAGGCTTTGAACCCTTGAGAGCTTAAAAGCTCTCTGTAGGATCAAACCCATACATATCATGGTTTACTTCGGCAGTATAATAATGACTAATCGTATTTGGTGCATTGTACAATGCTGTAATCAAATACGCTTTAATATTACTAACTTTTGTCGTGTTACGTTCCATGCATCCGATTACATACTGCAAATGTGATGAATTAAGCTTAAGGAACTTACCTCTCACAAGATTGTATGGATATTCTTGTCCTGCAATTCGAATAGTCTTACGTGGAACACATACAACCTCACAAATTAACTGATATAATTCCTCATACATATCACGCTCTCTCCACTTAGGGTCACTCATAAGAACATCATAATCAATGTTTTCTCTGATAAGCTCCATATATGCTTCCGTCTCATCCATCATATCTTCTGCAGATTGAATGATAGGATTAGTATTATTCAATTTAGTATTATTAACTTTAGTATTATTAGGGTCTAATTTTTCGACTGGTGGCTGTCCAATTTCTGGACAAGTACCTGTATAGATTTCAACCTCGTCCTCTTTTTGTACTGGTCTATTATTTGAACCAGTTTTATTTTTAGACTGGTCTACTGTCACTGGTAAGGAATTTTTACCCGTCTGTTTTTTAGACCGGTCTAGTGGTTCCGGCTTTTCTTGTGATACAAAATTTTTCACATAGATAATATTTGCCTTGCCACTTTCCTGCACCATGTCAATAAGCCCGATTTCATTTAATTCCTTTAAAGCCCCAACTGCAGTCATCTTACTGCAGTTAAGGTCTTCCATAATGCTTGTAATCGCATACTTGATAAACACTCTATTCTCTTCATCAAACCATCCACTCCTTGCTGATAAAGACATACGGTCAAGCATAAGTCCATAGAGAAGTTTTGCATTATTTGAAATATCTTTAAATCGAGCATCCACTATTAAAGCCTTTGGCAGACGATAAAATGTAAACTGGTCTGCCTCTTGTCCATAATAGAATTCCAAATCTAATCTCTCCACGCTTATAATTGACCTCCTTTCTCTTTCCATTCATCAAGAAGCTTTACGATTAAATCTTCTATATCACTGTTGCTTGTCGTTGGGTCAAAATATGAATCCAACTTCTTTTGATTAAATACCACCTTTCGAACTGGTGGCTTTACGTATGTGAGCATATCTCTAAGATAAGCCTCATTCAGATAACCTTTCTTGCCTGCTTCCTTAATACGTGTTGCCTGCTCCACATCAATTACTACACCAAGCTCTGATAACACTTCGTAGATTACCTGCTGATGTTCCACTGCTAATACAGATATTTCAACACCTTGTTTGATACCTAACTTCTTTGCATCCACAAGCCCAAGTAACTCATCTGTAAGTCTCGCCAAGTAAACATATCTCTGAACTGTCTTTTTGCTTTCCCCAGTCTGCTCACTCATTGCATCTAAGCTAATACCACCACCTGCTCCTTGATGTTTCATTGCCTCATACTTCATGCTGTATGCTTTAGCTTTCTCACTGATAAGGATATCTTCTCTTTGAATATTGGAATCTACCATGATGATAATTGCCTCATCATCGGAATATTCCTTTACAATAAAAGGCATTTCTTTTTTTCCTGCAAGTTCGGATGCACGTCTTCTTCTGTGACCTGCAATAATCTCATAGCCACCTTCCGTTCTAGGTCTCGCAAGACCTGGAACTAACACCCCATGCATCTTAACACTCTCCACGGTCTCTTCCATCTTTTCATCATCCACTACTCTAAATGGATGGTCTTTGAATGTATGAAGTTCTGACAATGGAATATTGATTATCTGTCCATCTAACTTTTGGTCCCCGGGACTAAAAGTGTCTAATCCAAACATATCATCATAGCTTGTTAATTTGATTTTCTCTCCAAGATTTCTTTTAGCCATTGTTAGCAACCTCCTTTGTTAATGCTTCATATGCCATTGCAACCTTGCCCTTGCCATCATGTTCATAAATACTGATACCCATTGCAGGAGTTTCAGCTGCCCTTACTGACATTGGAATTGCTGTTTCAAAAATGTGAATGCTTGAACCGTATGTATTGTACAAGACATCTGTAATCTCTGTTGCATAATTGGTTCTGTAATCCACCATAGTAAGCAAAATACCCATTATATGGAGTTTAGGGTTCATTTTACGCTTAACCCTACTAATTGTCTTTAAAAGCTGTTCTAAGCCTTTAATCGGCAAATAAGCGGCTTGTACGGGTATAATAACTTCGTCTGCTGCTACAAGTGCATTTAATGTGAGCTGTCCTAAGTTTGGAGAACAATCAATTACAATGTAATCATACTTATCTCCAACCATATCAATATAATCTTTTAAGGTTGTTTCACTGCTCATAATTCCAATAAGGGATGTTTCCACACCGGATAACTCAATATTTGCAGGCATAAGGTCTACACC
>JAFQMS010000008.1 GCA_017396145.1 Lachnospiraceae bacterium | reverse complement strand
CGAAGCAGCTATTTTAACTGCCAAGGAAAACAGAAAGTTTATTACTAAAGAAGATATTACAAAATCATTTATTAAGATTGGCATTGGTACAGAAAAGAAGAGCCGTGTTATATCTGATAAAGAAAAGAAGATTACAGCATATCACGAAGCAGGTCATGCAATACTATTCCATGTGCTTCCTGATGTAGGACCTGTATATACAGTTTCAATAATACCTACAGGAAGAGGAGCAGCAGGATATACAATGCCACTTCCTGAAAAGGATGAGATGTTCTTAACAAAGGGAAAGATGCGTCAGGACATTATTGTAAGCCTTGGTGGTAGAATTGCAGAGGAACTTGTATTTGATGATGTGACAACAGGAGCATCTCAAGATATTAAGGTTGCAACTAAGACTGCAAGAGCAATGATTACAAGATACGGATTCTCAGAAAAACTTGGTCATGTTAATTATGAGAATGATGATGAAGTATTCATAGGTAGAGACTTTGGTCATACTGTTGGTTATAGTGATAAGGTGGCAGCAGCAATAGATGAAGAAGTTAAGCAAATTATTGATGAATGCTATGATACAGCCAAGCAGATAATTAATGAGAATATAGATGTTCTTCATAAATGTGCCCAGTTGCTTATTGAAAAAGAAAGAATTACTCGTGAAGAGTTTGAAGCATTGTTTGGCGGAACATCTGATGCAAGTTCAGACGAGTTATTTGACGTGGATGTACTAGAAATAGAAGATATATAGTATTAGGGTATAGGCCTTAATTTAATAAAACGGTAACCTGCAGGCGATAAAGGACACCTACATGCTACCGTTTTTGGCAAATATAAATGTATTTTAGTTTTAAAGGTAAATACAGTAATGATTTTTGAATTCAAAATAAATAAACAGAAAGTGAGATGAATATATTGAATAGTAACTTAACAGAAATAATCAATGAAAAGGTAATTGATTTGGCAAATACAAGTCTAAATGTTAAAAGGATTGATCCTGAGTTATACAACAAGTATGAGGTTAAAAGAGGACTTAGAGATGTTAGTGGTAAGGGGGTTTTAACCGGACTTACAGAGATATCAGAGATAACTTCATATACCATAGTTGATAGTGATTATGTGCCATGCGAAGGAAAACTATATTATAGAGGTATTAATATTAATGACTTAGCAGGTGGATTTGCCTGTAAGAGAAAGTATGGCTTTGAAGAGACAGCATACCTTCTTATATTTGGAAAACTTCCTAGTCAGGCTCAGTTAAATGAATTTGTAAATATTCTCGCAGATTACAGAGAAAAACTTCCTGTTAGTTTTGTAAGAGATATTATTATGAAAGCACCAAGTAAGGATATTATGAATACTTTGGCAAGAAGTGTTCTTACACTTTATTCATACGATTCAAATGCAGATGATACGAGTGTGTCTAATGTACTTAGACAGTGCTTACAGTTAATAGCCCTTTTCCCAATGTTTTCTGTATATGGTTATCAGACATATAACCACTTTTATGGAGAGCAAAGTTTATTTATACATGCTCCACAAAGAGAGTATTCTACAGCAGAGAATATATTACATATGTTAAGAGCAGATGGAAACTTTACACCATTAGAGGCACAGATTTTAGACCTTTGCCTTGTTCTTCATGCTGAACATGGTGGTGGTAATAACTCAACATTTACAACTCATGTAGTTACCTCTTCAGGTACAGATACGTATTCAGCAATTGCTGCTTCTCTAGGTTCGTTAAAAGGACCAAAACATGGTGGTGCTAATATTAAGGTTAGCAAAATGTTTGATGACTTAATGGAGAACGTTAAGGACTGGGAAGATGAAGAAGAAGTTGCTGCTTATCTTAGAGCATTACTTAATAAGCAGGCATTTGACAAGGCCGGATTAATATATGGTATGGGTCATGCAGTATATTCAATTTCAGATCCAAGAGCTAATCTATTAAGACAGTATGTAGATGATTTGTCTAGAGAAAAAGGTCTTGATAAGGAATTTAAACTTTATTCAATGGTTGAAAGACTTGCTCCAGACATTATTGCTCAGGAAAGAAAGATGTATAAGGGTGTTAGTGCTAATATTGACTTCTATAGTGGATTCGTGTATAGAATGCTAGATTTACCAGGAGAACTCTACACACCAATCTTTGCTATTGCAAGAATTGCAGGATGGAGTGCTCATAGAATGGAAGAACTTATTAATGCAGGAAAGATTATTAGACCAGCATATAAGAGTATTGCAAAGCATGGTATTTATACACCTATTGAGGAAAGATAAGATATATGACTAATTATAGAATTCTTCGTTATGATACATTAGAATCAACCAATAAAAAAGCTAAAGAATGTGCTCATATTTTGAAAGACAAGGATGTTATTCTAGCAAAGGAACAGACCGACGGTAAGGGCAGAATGGGACGCACCTGGATAAGTCAAAGGGGTGCGGACCTTATTATGTCCTTGGTGTTAAAACCGAAGATTCCTGCAGAGATTGTTTCCCAGATTACTTTGATAGTGGCTATGGCAGTATGCGATGGATTAGAAAAGGTGGGAAAGAATGCTTATGACAGAGAAGCACGACCATTAATTAAGTGGCCTAATGATGTGCTTATTTCTTCAAAAAAAGTATGCGGTATTCTTACGGAAAGTCTCTTTATGGGCGAAAGAGTTGGTTATGTCGTTGTGGGCGTTGGTGTTAATGTTGGTAGCGAAGAATTTCATTTTTCTATAGAAAAAAAAGCAGGCTCTATTAAAACCCAGTGGGGGTTAGATATTAAGATTGAGAAACTGTTAGATGAAATACTTAAGGCTTTTGACAAACATTATGAAAGATTTGTGGAGTGTCAAGGAGTAAAGTATTTGATAGATTCATATAATAGCAGACTTGTAAGTTTCAATAAAGAAGTGTTTGTCAAAGATAGAAAAGGAATATGCAGAGGGATTAATGAAAAAGGGGAACTTATGGTTGAATTTGATGATGAAATTGAAACCATATGTGCCGGAGAGGTAATGACAGAAGCGAAGTGATTTTAAGATAAAAGCTTTAGAACGGAGAGAGAGATGTACGAAGAAAAGATAGTGCTTTGTTGCTCGAACAAATATGAGCAGAAATATTATTTGAATGAGGATTTTGATAGTCTGCCACAACAGATAAAGGATGAACTAAAGATTATGTGTGTTCTGTATACTGAGGATGTGGGGGGGATATTATCTCTGGAATTTGATGAAGAAGGTAACTTAAGTTTTGTTGTTACCAGCGACGAAGGGGATTTACTTTTTGACGAAATTGGCAGTGTTCTTAAGATTAAGCAGTATCAGGAAGACAAAAAGGATTTGTTAGAGAGTTTGGAAACATATTTTAGAGTATTCTTTTTAGGAGAAGATGATGATATTAACTATTGATGTGGGTAATACCAATATAACCATAGGTTTATTTGATAATGATAATCTCATAGCAAAGTTTCGTATGACTACCAAGATTCCAAGAACCTCAGATGAGTATGGAATTTTTATCAATGATTTAATACTTACTAAAGGATATACGGCATCGGATATTGATGATGTAATAATTGCATCAGTGGTTCCAGATATTATGTATTCCCTAAATAGTGGAATTATCAAGTATTTTAATATTAAACCAATGGTTGTAGGGGCAGGAATAAAGACAGGAATTATGATTAAAACAACTAATCCGGGAGAGGTTGGTGCAGGTCGAATTGTTGACGCGGTTGCAGCCTATGAAGAATTTGGTGGTCCGGTTATTGTTGTGGATTTTGGAACTGCAACAACCTGTGATGTGGTTAATGAAAAAGGTGAGTTTATTGCTGCAATTACAAGCCCAGGCATTAAACTTTGCGCACAAGCCCTGTTCAATCAGACAGCGAGACTTCCAAAGATAGAGATTGTAAAGCCAAAGAGTATTCTTGCAAAGGACACGGTTACCAGTATGCAGGCGGGAATTGTATATGGTGCAATTGGACAGGTAGAATACATTGTAAAGAGCATTACTAAGGAGATGGGTCTTGATAAAATAAAGGTTGTCGCAACCGGTGATTTTGGAAAAATCATTGCTGATGAAACGGATGTAATAGATGTATATCATCAGGATTTGACAATGAAAGGGTTATATCTTATCTACAAAAAGAATAAGAAGAATCCAACATAGAATGGTGAAAATATGGGATTTTATATTGGAAATGTATATATAGGCGATAAAGATAGGGATGAATGTCCTTTGATTTTAGGACCGATGGCTGGTGTGTGTGATATGCCTTACAGAATACTTTGCGCGGAAAATGGTGCTGACTTAGTGTACACCGAGATGGTAAGTGCAAAAGGGATTCTATATAACAATAAAAATACTAAGGATTTACTTAGAATAAGTCCTGATGAAAGACCTGTAGCGTTGCAGTTCTTTGGCAGTGACCCGCTAATTCTTGCAGATATGGCAAAGAAGGTAGAGCATCTGGATTTTGATATTCTTGATATTAATATGGGATGTCCTGTGCCTAAGATTGTAAATAACGGAGAGGGCAGTGCCCTTATGAAGAATCCAAAACTTATTGGAGAGATTGTTAAGTCTGTAAGTAATGCTATATCAAAGCCGGTTACTGTTAAGATTCGCAAATCATTTGACAATGAGAATATCAATGCGGTAGAGGTAGCAAAGATTGCTGAAGCTAACGGAGCGGCAGCCATTGCTGTTCATCCAAGAAGCAGAGCAGAGTATTATTTTGGACATTCAGACTGGTCTGTAATAGGAGATGTAGTAGGTGCTGTGGATATTCCTGTAATTGCCAGTGGAGATGTCAGGAATTATGAAGATGCAAAGGCTGTTAGGGAGCAGACAGGCTGCGCAGGAATAATGATTGCCAGAGCAGCAAGGGGTAATCCTTGGATATTTGGAGATATTAAGGTGGCTCTTCGTGGTGAAAATGTGCCGATTCGTAGCACCTTAGAAGTGAGAAACATGATATTAAGACATGCTCAGATGATGATTGATTTTAAGGGTGAATTTACCGCCATGCGTGAGATGAGAAAGCATGTGGCATGGTATACCACAGGTTTTAAGAACTCGGCAAAGCTTAGACTTAAGGTAAATGAAGTGGAAAGTTTTGAACAACTTAAGGGGTTGTTAGATGAATATATGATGGAATAGAAGAAAACAGGGACTAACTTGTAGTCCCTGTAAATTACTTAAACAGATGGTCGACCGGAAGATATACCGGAAGGCCATTTTTATATTCAGTTGCAACCTCACCTTCAACTAAAGGTGCAATATAATCAACTAAAGGCTGTAAGATATCATTACCTTCTTCATTAATCCATTCAAGAGGAACTCTCTTTTCTTTGTTAGCGATCTCATGAATTGACGCAAGTTCAAATTCAGATGCATAAGGGGTAGAAGAGGTTCTTTTGATGATTACCATCTTATCTGTTTCACCCTCAGTTACAGCCTTAACAGCAAATTCACCAAGAGCAACAGATTCGTCGATATCAGCCTTGGAAGCGCAGTGACCGGCACAACGCTGTAATACATTAAGTTCAATAGAACGAACCTTACATCCTATACGTTCGGTTACAAGCATCTCAAGATGCTTTCCTGCACCATTTAACATAACATGACCGAAGTTATCAACCTGGCTTGAATCAGCGCTAATGTATTTGCCATTTTCGTCGTGGAGACCTTCTGAAATAGCAACAATTACATGCTTTCTATGTGTTAGCATTTCCTTTACATCTCTAATGAATTTTTCCTGGTCGAATGCCTTCTCAGGTAGGTAAATGAGATGTGGAGCTGTACTGTATTCGTTGCGGGCTAAAGCTGCGGCAGCAGTAAGCCATCCAACATTACGCCCCATAATTTCAACGATAGAAACACTTTCTACATTGTAAATATATGCATCATGAGCGACCTCAAGGATTGAAGATGCAATGTATTTTGCAGCACTACCGAAGCCAGGAGTATGGTCTGTACAATCTAAATCGTTATCAATAGTCTTAGGCACACCCATAATCTTTATATCATAGTTATGAGTTTTAGCATATAAAGATAGTTTGGCAACAGTGTCCATAGAATCATTGCCACCAATATATAAAAAGTATTTTATATTGTAAATCTGGAATAATCCAAAGATAGCATTATAATCTTCCAAATCCTTTTCCATAGGAGCAAGTCTATATCGACAAGAGCCTAAGAACATAGCAGGAGTTGTAGCAAGAGTTTCTAGTTTCTCTGGCTGGCCTTCAAACATTTCTGTAAGGTTAAGAATCTTCTTTTCAATAAATCCTTTAATTCCGTTAACCGCACCATATATTGTATCAATCTTTTCGTTAGCAAGAGCTGCTTTGATGATTCCTGCAAGGGAAGCGTTAATGGCAGCAGTAGGGCCGCCAGACTGAGCCACAAGACAATTGCACTTTTCCATATTATTGTTCATGTTAATCCTTTCATATCAGTGAGAGAATTCCCACTAGTCTTCGTTTGCTAAATGGTTTATTGTAAATAGGCGCAAATATTAGATTTGCGCCTGTTGTTTTATCTTTAAATAATTATTTTGCAGTAATGTATCCCTGAGCTGTTAATAATTCTGCACATAATACAGCACCACCGGCAGCACCACGAACTGTGTTGTGTGATAAGCCAATGAACTTGTAATCAAATACAGAGTCTTCTCTTAAACGCCCCATTGAAACGCCCATTCCGTTCTCATAGTCTACATCTAAGGCAACCTGTGGACGGTTATCTTCTTCTAAGTACTGAATGAACTGCTTTGGAGCACTTGGAAGGTTAAGTTCCTGTGGAAGGCCTTTAAAGTTAGCCCATCTGTCAAGAATCTCTTCCTTAGTAGGCTTCTTTTCAAAATTAACAAATACAGCAGCAGTATGTCCGTTAAGAACAGGTACACGTACGCACTGGCATGTGATTACAGGACCGTCTTCACATTTCTTAATTACGCCGTCTTCAATCTTACCCCAAAGTCTTAATGGTTCTTGTTCACTCTTTTCTTCTTCGCCACCGATAAATGGAATGATATTACCTTCCATCTCTGGCCAATCCTTAAATGTCTTACCTGCACCTGAAATTGCCTGATATGTTGTTGCAACAACGAGCTTTGGTCCAAATTCCTTTAATGCTGTAAGAGCAGGAGCGTAACTTTGGATAGAGCAGTTAGGCTTAACTGCTACGAAACCTCTTGTTGTGCCAAGACGTTCCTTCTGATATTTAATAACTTCAAAATGTTCCGGATTAATCTCAGGTACAACCATTGGAACATCAGGAGTCCATCTATGTGCACTGTTGTTAGATACAACTGGAGTTTCAGCCTTTGCGTAAGCATCTTCAATAGCTTTGATTTCATCCTTTGTCATATCAACAGCACTAAATACAAAGTCTACTTTGCTGCTTACTTCCTCAACCTCATTAACATTCATAACAACAAGGTTCTTTACAGCCTCAGGCATAGGAGTTGTCATCTTCCAACGTCCGCCAACAGCCTCTTCGTAAGTTTTTCCTGCACTTCTTGGGCTTGCAGCAACAACTACAACTTCGTACCAAGGGTGATTTTCAAGTAAAGCGATAAAACGCTGTCCAACCATTCCTGTTGCACCAAGAATTCCGACTTTTAATTTCTTTTCCATAAGATTCCTCTTTCTGCACTGCATCTTATTATGTTCAATATCTGATTTCTTAGTTGCTATAAGAATATTAGAAACAGATATGTAGGGATTTGCACAGCAGTGCGAATGCAAACCTTTCCTTCTATGGCAAATGCCAATAAAAATATCCCAGTGAAGTGATAAAATCATTTGTTCACTGGGATATCATACACTTTTCAAGTAAAAAATGCAATAATATTTTTAATTACTGTTACTATTTATCAAATAAAGTGCTTATTCGCGGCTGTCTAATAGACCATTTTCATAATAGTTCATTAGGCATAATCATAATGGGGCTTAGTCGTAAGAAGTGCACTCATTATATGTTCTCGTCATCATAGCTGATGTCATAGTCCATATCAATATCGGTGTCAGTATCAAAAACTACTTCGTCTTCATCTTCGTAATAATCTTCTGATAATGCAGATATTACCTGGTTAACCTCTTCTTCTGTCATATCACCGTCTACAATGTTAAGACCAGTGGCTTCAAATAAGTAATCTATTGTGGTGTTTAAAGTATCTGAATTAATTGCTTTCTTTACATTATCTTTAAGATTAACAAGGTTAATTTTTTGGAGTTCTGGAATAAGAGATTGGGCATCAATATTTGGTGTTATCTCAAACACACTACTTGGAATCTTAATCTCTTCATAATCTTTTTCTCCAGCAGATAACTCAAGAGTAATAGTCTTTGCATCATTGTAAAGAACATCAAAAGTAACAGTCTGGTCCTTCTTAGTCGCTTTAGCATCTATCACAATTGCAAATGGTTCGAGTTCAGGCAAGTTAGTTGTAATGGTATACTTACCTTCAAAGTAACCTAATTCTTCATTAACAACTTTAGCGTCTTCGAATTCTCCTTTTATGTTAAAATCATACTCTTCTATATCACATTCATATACTACATATCCTGATTTAGTGTCTTCTCCTTTACATATACCTTTTATATTCATATGACCAGGAGCATCTTCTCCAGAATTACTAATAGTCAACTGGAACTGAGTTTCTTCGTCTTTTTCATATGTAGCATAAGTGATTGTTACGTCGCCTGCTTTAAAGCCTCTACCAACTATCTCGCCTTTAGTATTAACATAAGTGACAAGGTCAATAGTTTTGCTGTTGTCTTTTTCAGTATCTTTTGATTCTTCAAAACTCTTTAATATCTTATCGAAACTCATAGAGTAATCATCCTTAGACATACCCATTTTTTCTGCAAGACCAATTGCAAAATCGTCATCTTTAAGTGCATCAAGAATGTTCTCAATTATTTCTGATAATTTCTCTCCATCAACTTTAACTATAATTTCAGTATACTCTACTTCAACTTCGTTAACATCAACGGCTGTGTTTTTATTAATAGTTGCTTCGTCAAGGGTCTCAACAACTATGTTTGAGTATTTTTCAATAAATTCTACAAATTCATCAGAATTATCGTCTAAATAACTAACTGCATCGTCAAGTTTTTTATATACTTCTTGAAGTTCGTCAAGTTGTGAATCGAGTTCAGTGTTTAATTCGTTGCTGAATTTGTCTACCATATCCTGTGGAATCTTAACTGAATAAACAGTGTCAATAATCTCAGGTACAGCAAAGTATATAGCATAGTTTTTAACATCAATAATCATGTTGGCAGAGATTACTTTTGAATTATTAAGAGTAAAACTTAAATCCATAGCAACCTGCTGTTTTTCGTTAATAGTGGCAATACTGTTAATAGACACACTATCAAGGGAATTTATTAATTCGCCAACAATGCCAGATACATTAGCATCAGAATCCATATTCTCGGCAAAAGGCGCAATAAGTGTCTTTATTTGCTCGTTAACAGTTAATTCTAAATTACAATATCCTGTAGAATTAACCCAAGGGATATCGGCTAGAGATTCAAAACTGGTTGTGTTCTCCATTTTGGCAAGTTCGCCTGTAATTTCAGCCATATAAGAAGTAAGTTCTTTTATGTGCTCACTATTTTTTTCAATGTTTTCTTCGATATTCTTCTTCTCAACATCCTGATAATATGCAGCAGGTTTTTGAGTATAAAGTTTAAAGAAATTGTTCACACTTGGAATAAAGAGTACACAGGCAATACATGCAGCAATAACTGTTCCAAGACTTGCAAGTGCAATTATCAGTCCTTTGTGAGATTTTTTTGGTTTAACTGCAGCCAAATTGTCTGCTGCTGTTGTGGTCTGTGTTTGAACATATGGTTCTTCTAATCCAAGATTAAGAGGATCGTTAGAACTTGGTGGTTCAAATCCAGAATTAATGTTTTTTACTTCATCATTTTCGTTGTTAAAGTTATTATCCATTGTTCTTTCCTCCATACAAAATATATTAAACAATTTTTACCACATTATAGCAGAGTGAAAATGTGGTGTCAATTTTACAGACAATAAGATTATACTGCGATTAACGTAAGATATTATTAGAAATAAGTTAAAAGATGTAATATTGTTGATTTTTTTTATTGGAAATTGTATAATCTCTATGCGTTGACCAATAACGCATAAAACTAAATATGAAAGAGAGATAATCATGATGAAGAGAAATGTGCTTTTATGTGCTCTTATTATAATTATGACTTTACTTTGTGGATGTGGCAAAGAAGGTACAAATGGAGAGCAGGCTAATTCAATTACTGTCGGAATATCTCAGGATATGGATAGTCTTGACCCACATATTGCAGTAGCGGCAGGAACTAAAGAAGTTTTATTTAATGTCTTTGAAGGCTTGGTGAAGCCGGATACAGAAGGTAATCTAAATCCCGCCGTGGCTGAAGAATACAAGATTTCAGAGGATGGAATGAAATACACTTTTATTTTAAGAGAGGGTATCAGTTTCCATAATGGTGAAAGAGTAACAGCCGCTGATGTGGAATATTCTATAAGAAGATGTGCAGGCATGCTTGAAACAAAAGAAGAGGGCGTGATTGTAGAACCTGCGCTATCAGTTATTTCCCAGATAAATGTGGTTGATGAAAAAACAATTGAATTAGTTTTAAGTAAGAAGGATACAGAACTTTTAGGGTATCTAACCTGTGCTATTATTCCAAAAGACTATAAGGAAATGAAAAGTAATCCTGTAGGAACAGGTCCTTTTAAGTTCGAATCTTATAAGCCTCTTGAGAGTATAGTACTCGCTAAAAATGAGGAATACTGGGGAGATAAGGCTTATCTTGACAAGGTTACTTTCAAGATTTCGGCAGATACGGATGCTTTGTTTTTAGAACTTATGGGGGGAAATGTGGATATAATTCCATACCTTACAGATGCCCAGGCACAGTCTTTGCCAGATGACTATGAGTTAAAAGTGGGAACAATGAATCTTGTTCAGGGAGTTTATTTTAATTGTGATAGGGAACCTTTTAATAATGAAAAGGTTCGTCAGGCTATGTGTTATGCAATAGACAGACAAAACATTATTGATATGGTGGCAGGTGGAAGAGGAGAGATTACTGGGTCTAATGTTTCCCCTCGTTTTGCAAAGTATTTTTCAACACAGGCAAGAGATTTGTATTCAAAAGATGTAAATAAAGCCAAGGAACTTTTGAAAGAGGCTGGAATTAGTAATTTGAGTTTTACACTTACGGTTCCATCGAATTATACATTCCATGTAGACACAGCGCAGGTAGTGGCTGGTCAGTTAAAAGAAGCAGGTATCACTGTGAACATTGAACAGGTAGACTGGGCAACATGGCTTTCAAGAGTTTATGGAGATAGAGATTATCAGGCAACTATTATAGGACTTGCCAGCGACCTTGCTCCGTCGGATACGGTTGCAAGATTTTATTCATCAGCATCTAACAACTTTGTTAATTACAATAGCAATGAATTTGATATGCTCTTTGAAGAAGCTAAGGCAAGTTCGGATGATGATAAGAAGGTTGAACTATATAATAAGATTCAGATGCTAATGGCTAAGGATGCTCCAGCGGCATATATTCAGGATCCGGCTTTGCTTATGGCAGTTAGCAGTAAACTTGAAGGTGTAAGATTTTATCCAGTACAAGTACTTGATATGTCAGGTATAAAATATAAGGATTAAAGTATGAGGTATTTATTTCGAAAACTAATAGAATTAATCATTACTGTATTGGCTGTATCTGTTGTAACATTTACAGCCTTTATGGTAATTCCTGGAGACAGTGATACAGTGCTTGCAGGCACAGAAGGTATTAGACAGTCCGTAAAAGAAGAGTCAGGAAACATTATTGTTCAATATGGAAGGTGGATTAAGGGGGCACTGGTAGGTGATTTTGGAGAATCTAGCCAATTTAAGATGCCAGTATCTGACCTTCTTGGTGAGCGATTAATTGTAACTATTCATCTTGGGGTAATGTGTATTATACTTATTGCTTTAGTTTCTTTGCCTTTTGGGATTTTATGTGCAAGAAAACCAGGCGGGATTTTAGATAATGTAATAATGGCGCTTTCTAATGTGTTTATGGCAACACCAGAATTTTTTATGGGAATGTTACTTACCATCATATTTGGAGTAACCTTAAGATGGTTTATTCCAGGAAGATATACTTCCTATGCTGTGGATTATGTAGGCTTTATATCATATATGATAATGCCAGCACTAGCCATTGCTCTGCCAAAGATGGCACAGATGATAAAATTTATAAGGAACTCAATCATTACTGAGTTGAAAAAGGATTATGTAAGAACTGCTCTTAGTAAAGGTGCAGGAAAGAACAGAATAATGTATAGACATGTGCTGAAGAATGCATTGATTCCTGTAATAACATTTTTTGCAATAATTATTGCGCAGGTGTTTGCAGGAAGCATAGTTGCTGAACAGGTGTTTTCGGTTCCAGGCATAGGAAGGCTTTTGGTAAGCAGTGTGCTTAATCGAGATTACAATGTGTGCAGTGCAATACTGTTATATATATCAATAGTTGTGGTTGTATGCAATATGACAGCGGATGTTATGTATTATTATCTTAATCCTCGCAAGGAGGAAAAGATATGAGCAGATTAGATATAAAGTGGAACAAAAAAAGGATCGTAGGTATGGTCATATGCATTCTGATTTTTGGAATGATAGCGCTATCCTATGTATATATACCTTATGAAATAGATGCTATGGATAGTCAGGCAAGGTATGAAGCGCCAAGTTTTACCCATTTATTTGGTACAGATAATCTGGGAAGAGATGTATTTTCAAGAACTATAGTGGCTCTTAGAACTTCATTTTTTGTGGCGCTTTTATCAATAGGGACTTCCCTGATGGTGGCATGCTTTCTTGGTGGTGCTATGGGCTATTTTGGTGGAATACCAGATAGGGTTTTGGTAAGGATTATAGATGTGATTGCGGCAATTCCAAGTATACTGTTAGCATTAGTGATAATAAGTATAACAGGTGTTGGTGCGGGAAGTATATTTTTTGCTTTGTTCATAGCTTTTATTCCTAGTTTTACCAGAGTTGTTAGAGCTGAGTTTATTAAGGAGAAAGAGCAAGACTATGTAAAAAATGCAAAACTTTTAGGTGCAGGATCATTAAGAATAATGTTTGTACATATTCTTCCTAATACCTTGGGGGTTATTTTTTCAAGTGCAGTGATTGGATTTAACAATGCGATTCTTGCAGAGTCTTCTCTAAGTTATCTATCCCTTGGAGTTGCTCCACCTAATGCCAGCCTTGGAGTTATGTTATCAGATGCTCAGAGTAGTCTTATAAATGCACCTTGGTGTGCGGTATTTCCGGGACTGTTTTTGATGTTAATGGTACTTGGTATTAGCCTTTTAAATGAGTCTAATGTTGGAATTAACTTCCTTGAAAGCAGGATGTGTGTTAAAAGGAAGAATGTAGAGAAGGAAACAAATGATATTGGGAATATAGAATCGGGGGAGGAATATAAAAAAGATAAGATTGAGAAATATTCTAATGTTTTAGAAGTAGAGAATCTTGATATAGAGTTTGCTGATAGGGAAGGAATTGTTAAAGCGGTCAGTGGTATTTCTTTCTATGTAAGAAGAGGAGAGATTCTTGGAATAGTTGGGGAATCCGGCTCAGGGAAAAGTGTAACTGCCCTCAGTATTATGGGACTTCTTAATAATAGAGCAAGGGCCATTTGTGATAAGATGGTGTTTGATAATAGGGATTTGACGACACTAACAAGTGGGCAACTTTTAGGTATGCGTGGTAGAGACATTGCTATAGTATTTCAAGAACCAATGACAGCATTTAATCCGGCAAAAACTATAGGAAATCAACTTGAAGAGATTCTTGTTCTTCATGAAGAGAGCGCAAAAACTGGTAAAGAGATGAAAGCGCGAATTATAGAAGCACTTTTTGAAGTTAAGATAAACAATCCTGATGAGGTTTATAATATGTATCCTCATATGTTATCGGGAGGTATGTGTCAAAGGGCGCTTATTGCCATGGCTATGTTAATGAGACCCAAACTCTTGATAGTGGACGAGCCAACAACGGCATTGGATAAAAAAGTGGCGTTAGAGATAATTGATTTACTAAAGGGACTTAATAAGAAATATAATACATCCATTCTTTTTATAAGTCATGATTTATTTATGATAAAGCAAACATGCGAGGATGTATTGGTAATGGAAAAAGGGTGTATTGTGGAAAGAGCCGCCATAGATGACCTTTTTAAAAGACCAAAAAAGGAATACACTCAAAAACTCATTAATTCGTATCTTGGTAATACGGATTACAGGCAGGACAAGGAAAAGTATAAGAATAACGAGGTAATAATTGAGGCAAAAGACTTGATTATAGGCTATAAGACCAATAAGTTTTTAGGCAGGGAAAAGCGAGAGAATAGGATTGTTTCAGGGCCTATAAATCTGAAAATAAGGACAGGACAGATATTTGGAATATGTGGACCATCGGGCTGCGGTAAATCAACATTTGCCAAGACGATTTGCGGTATTATACAGCCTTTAGAGGGACAGGTTTTAGTGAATGAAAAGGTTGCGATGGTATTTCAAAACCCATATATGAGCCTCACGCCATGGATGAATGTGGAGAGAATTCTCATGGAGCCGTTGATAAATAATGGGATAAAAGATAGAAAATTGCGTTATCAAAAAGTATGCGAAATAATAAAGAATGTGGGACTGGAGAAAAGGCATTTAAAGAGAAAGATAAAGCATCTAAGCGGGGGACAGAGGCAGAGAATAGCAATAGCTCAGGCTTTAATCTCCGGCAGAAAAATTATAATACTTGACGAACCTGTATCTGCACTGGATGCTACAGTGCAAAGACAGGTAATTGAGTTGCTGGCAAGGTTGAAAGAGGAATACAATCTTACCTATATTATGATTTCTCATGATGAAATGGTAATAGACACTATGTGCGATGAGAAATTCACTAAGAATTAATATTTGTTTGTTGATTTATGTTATTTGTGCATATATAATTATATAGTTAGGTTTTTTTATAACAACTTAACAAGATTATTAATGATTTATAGTATCAAATGTGATATGAAAGGTGGAAGATTAACATAGACGAGAAGAAACTACATGATGAAGATAACAAAGAAAATGGAAATGACGGTAAAAAGAAAAAATATAACAGAATGGCTATAATTGTATGTCTGATATTGTCATTGGTTACATTTTGCAGTATGTTATTCGTTATGGATAAGATTAAGGAGAATACCAATATAGAAGTCTCCTATGATGAATTTTTGGATATGCTGGAAAATGATGAGATAGAAGAAGTTGTTTTGGACCCACAGGGTAAGATTATTATTACTCCTAAAGAACAACCTAATGATAAATATGACATAGTATATTTCACCGGCTATTTAAATAGTGATGAGTTTGTTAGCCGTCTTGAAGAGGCGGACATAACTTTTAAAAAAGAGGTTCAAGAACAGACCAATGTGTTTGTGGAATTTCTTATGACTTGGATACTTCCGTTTGCTTTGATTTGGGTTGTAATGATGCTCTTATTTAGAACCTTGAGCAAGGGCGGCGGAATGATGGGTGTTGGAAAAAGTAACGCCAAAGTATATGTTGAAAAAGAAACAGGGGTTACATTTAAAGATGTAGCAGGTCAGGAAGAAGCTAAAGATTCAATGACAGAACTTGTGGATTTTCTTCATAATCCTGGTAAATATACTACAATCGGAGCAAAACTTCCTAAGGGTGCTCTTTTAGTAGGACCTCCTGGAACAGGTAAGACATTGCTTGCAAAAGCAGTAGCGGGAGAAGCCAATGTTCCGTTTTTCTCCTTGTCAGGTTCTGATTTTGTAGAGATGTTTGTAGGTGTTGGTGCTTCTAGAGTAAGAGATTTGTTTAAGCAGGCACAGCAGCAGGCACCATGTATTATCTTCATTGACGAAATTGATGCAATAGGTAAAAGCCGTGATAGCAGATATGGCAACGGTAATGACGAAAGAGAACAGACACTAAATCAGTTGTTGTCTGAGATGGACGGATTCGACAGTTCTAAGGGTATTGTAATTCTGGCTGCAACTAACAGACCGGAGATACTTGATAAAGCTTTGCTCAGACCGGGTAGATTTGACAGAAGAATAATTGTTGATAAGCCTGATTTAAAGGGAAGAATTGATATACTAAAGGTTCATTCTAAAGATGTACTTTTAGATGATACTGTGGATTTAGAAGAGATTGGACTTGCAACAGCAGGAGCAGTTGGTTCAGACCTTGCAAATATGATAAATGAAGCTGCAATTATGGCTGTAAAGAAGGGAAGAACAGTTGTAACCCAAGCTGATTTATTTGAAGCGGTGGAGATTGTTGTAGCTGGTAAAGAGAAGAAAGAAAGACTTCTTGGACCAGAAGAAAAGAAGATTGTGGCTTATCATGAAGTAGGACATGCGCTAATAACTGCACTGGAAAAGAATGCTGAGCCGGTTCAAAAGATTACTATTGTTCCAAGAACAATGGGAGCATTAGGTTATGTGATGCAGGTTCCTGAAGAAGAAAAATATCTTATGAGTAAGGCTGAAATACTTACAAGAATAACTACTCTCTATGGTGGTCGTGCCGCAGAAGAGTTGAAGTTTGAGTCCATAACTACAGGAGCATCTAATGATATTGAAAAGGCTACTTCCCTCGCAAGAGCAATGGTTACTCAGTATGGTATGTCTGAAAAATTTGGTCTTATGGGACTAGAATCCATAGAGAATAAATACCTTGACGGCAGAGCAGTACTTAACTGTGGGGAGAGCACAAGTAGCCAGATTGATGAAGAGGTTATGGCTATTCTTAAAGAATGCTATGATAAAGCAGTTTCTCTTCTTAAAGAAAACATGGAAGTATTAGATAAGATTGCCGATTATCTTTATCAAAATGAAACCATTACAGGCAAAGAATTTATGAAGATGTTTAAAGAGATTAAGGGAATAGATGAAACTACAGAATCTGATTTTGCAGAGGTTCTAGAGGTATAAATGTGATAAAACAATCACAGATGAGGTTTAATATGGAATTTAATATTACGGCTGAACTGAATAAGTTACCTGCGCGTCCTGGTGTGTATATAATGCATAATGAAAAGGATGAGATTATCTATGTTGGAAAGGCTATAAGTCTTAAGAACAGAGTGCGGCAGTACTTTCAGTCCAGCCGTAATCTTTCTGAAAAGATAAAAAAGATGGTAAGTAATGTGGCATATTTTGAATATATAGTCACAGACAGCGAACTAGAAGCGCTAGTATTAGAATGTAATCTTATAAAGAAACATAGACCTCGCTATAATACCATGCTAAAGGATGATAAGGGATATCCTTATATCAAGGTTACGGTATCGGAAGAGTTTCCAAGAGTATTATTTGCAAGAAATATTAAGAAGGACAAATCAAAGTATTTTGGACCCTATACCAGTGCAAAGGCTGTGAAAGACACAATAGAATTACTTAAGAAACTTTTTATGATAAGAAGTTGCAACAGGTGTCTTCCCAAGGATATAGGTAAGGAAAGGGCTTGTCTTAATTATCATATAAAACAGTGTCAGGCACCCTGCCAAGGATACATTTCCAAAGCAGAATACGGTAAACAGATAAAAGGTGTTTTGGAATTCCTTGGAGGTAATTATAAGGATATTGCAAAGAACCTTGAAGAAAAGATGAAGCAGGCAGCGGCAGAACTCGAATTTGAAGAGGCGGCAAGGTATAGAGATTTATTAGAGAGTGTACGCCATATTGCAGATAAGCAAAAGATTAATGATTCAAGTTTTGAAGATAAGGATGTTATAGCCTGTGCAATTGCCAAAAGAGATTATAGTGAAATATATGAAAGTGTTATTCAGGTATTCTTTATTAGAAATGGTAAACTCATAGGAAGAGAACATTTTCATATGACAAATGAAGGAGAGATAAGTTCCACAGAGGTTATCTCAGCATTTGTAAAACAGTATTATTCTGGAACCCCTTTTGTACCAAAGAATATTTTGTTACAGACGGAAATAGAAGATTTAGAACTTGTTACTCAGTGGCTTAAAGAAAAGAGGGGGAGTGGTGTTAATATTGTAGTTCCGATAAAGGGACGAAAGGAAAAACTTGTAGAACTTGCCTTTGATAATGCTGCAATGGTTTTGTCTAAGGATATGGATAAATTGTATAAAGAAGATAAAAGAATAAAAGAAGCTCTTGAAACTATAAAAAATGCTACGGGAATTGAGAAACTTGATAGAATTGAGAGTTTTGATATATCAAATATAAGTGGCTTTTTATCTGTGGGTTCAATGGTGGTATTTGAAAATGGTAAGCCAAAAAGCAATGATTATAGAAAGTTTAAGATAAAATCAGTTGTTGGTCCTAACGATTATGCCAGCATGAGAGAAGTGCTAGAGAGAAGATTTCTTCACGGAATATCAGAAGGAAGGGAACTTGAGGCAGCAGGTGAAGATAAGATGTTAGGAAGTTTTTCTCATTTGCCAGATGTTATTTTTATGGATGGTGGCAAGGGTCAGGTTAATGTGGCACTAGAGGTTCTTAAGGAAATGGAACTTAATATTCCTGTGTGCGGAATGGTTAAAGATGACAGACACCAGACAAGAGGATTGTACTATAACAATGAGATTATACCAATTGATACTCATGGAGAAGCATTTAGACTTATTACAAGAATTCAGGATGAAACCCATAGATTTGCTATAGAATATCACAGAAGTCTTAGGGCCAAGGGACAAGTACATTCCATCTTAGATGATATTGATGGCATTGGGCCTAGAAGAAGAAAAGCGCTTATGAAGTATTTTTCTTCTATAGAAGAGATTAAGAAGGCAGATATAGATACCTTGGCAAAGGTTCCATCGATGGACAGAAAAAGCGCAAAAGCGGTTGTAGATTTTTTTGAGAAAAATGGTAAAATAGATATGGATAATTAAGTGGGCATACAATATGTTTGCTACTAAAAATATATTTTTCGCAAATAACTGCGATTACAGAAATGGAGGATTATTATGAAAAAGATTATTAGTACACCAAAGGCACCGGCTGCTATCGGGCCTTATTCACAGGCAATTGAGTTTAACAACATGATATTTACATCAGGTGTTATTCCTATTGACCCGGCAACTAACACTTTAGTTGAAGGTGATATTACAGTTCAGGCAAAACAGGCGATTGGTAATCTTGCTGCACTTTTAAAAGAAGCAGGTTCTAGCACTGACAATGTTATTAAAACTACAGTATTTATTAAAGACATGAATGATTTTGCTAAGGTAAATGAAATCTATGCACAGTATTTTGATAAGGATTGTCCTGCACGTTCATGTGTAGAGGTTGCAAGACTTCCAAAGGATGTACTTATTGAGATTGAGGCTATAGCATATGTTGGATAATAAAGATACTGCTTTAGACCATGAAAATGCTACAGATGCATTAGAAATAAAAAACGCTACAAAGGATAACAATATTGCACCTGTAAATCGTGTGTTTTTGGCTACAGTGCTTATTTCTTTAGGAGCATCCACAGTTATTTCGATTATATTTGCGGTAATTGCCAATATAATTGCTAAGGATGAAGCTCATTATGACAGCCTGGCAGATAAGTTTCTGAAGGTGTTTAATAATGACTTGTTTAGCATAGTTCTAAGTCAGGTGTTATTGTTCATACCAGTGCTTATTTTTATTTTTATGCACAAAAAAAGGTTTGTTAATAATATCAGACTTAAGATGCTTAAGCCCTCTACCACTATATTGTTAGTTATATTTACAGTTACGATTACCCCGGTGATGTCGTTTATTAATTCCATATCTTTGATTTTTTCAGATAATGTAATTGGAGGAACTGTCACGGGAATTGCTGAGCAATCCCCAATGGTAGTGGGTGTTTTGGCGGTGGCATTACTTCCGGCTGTGTGCGAAGAGGTTGCATATAGGGGATTGTTTTACAGCGAATACAGTAGAATATCTCCTAAAAAGGCAATACTTTTATCCGGATTAATGTTTGGAATGCTGCATATGAATATTAATCAGTTTATGTATGCGGCGGCTATGGGAATGGTATTCGCCCTTGTAGTAGAGGCAACTGATTCGATTTTTTCTACAATGTTAATTCATTTTGTTAGTAACGCAATATCTGTACTTGCTATGTATGTTTTATCGGGAATGGAAAGTAGCGGTGAGGTAGATGCAGAAGAAACTATTAGTGATATGTATAGAGAAATGGCAGCACAGGAAGGACTTAGTCCTGCTGTAAAAAACATTTATGAGCGTTTAGCTGATATGCCACAGGAGTATGCACAGGTTATATCTCTTGCAGGCACCGCATTAGTTTTTGGCGTTGTTAGTTTTGTGATATTTATACAGATTGCAAAAACTTCAGGCAGGTATAAAGAAATAAGGAAAATATTTGCCTCAAAAAAAGAAAGTGCAAAAGAAAGTACAAAGGAAAGTACAAAGGAAAGTACAAAGATATTTACACCATCACTAATTGTCGCTTTTATAATATGTGCTGTTTTTATGGTGTATAGACAGATTAAAGGTATTTAGTGCATAGTGGATATGCAGATTAATTCTCTTTACCGGTTATAAGATAATCAAGGGAAACATTAAAAACTTTTGCAATGTTAATTAATATTGACAATTTAGGAATGTGCTGCATACTCTCATATCTAGAGAGTGTTGCAGCAGATATTCCAAGATATCTAGATAATTGTTCTTGACTTATTCCGGATTCTATTCTAACGGTTCTAATTCTTGTCCCAATGTTATTCATATTAATCTCCATTCCGCAGGCATTTTTTATGCCGAAGGAATCGCGAACTGAATTTCAAATTCAGTTCTGCGATAAGAACTATTTGTGCTGCCTGCTACACAAATAGCCGTGTGAAAAATAAACTATCAAGCTTATTTTTCGCACTAACTCCTTCACAATTCATTACTAAAATATTGTATAAATATATTATACAATAAAATAAAAGAAAACCTTAACCTGATTTGGAATAAAAAATAGTTGATTTATTTGTAATATTTATTAAATACTATTTCAGTAGAAAAAATGTAATCTTGGAAAAAAGATAGAAAAAGTTGGTGTAAAAACCACAAAATACCACAAATTTCATTTGATTTAAAGGGTTTTCACTATTGACAAGGTTTGAATATGGTAATATAATGAACAAGTGATTAATTAACAAATTTGTAACAAGTTCAACATGGCCCTTAATAAAAATGGAGGAAAACAGATGAAGAGAAATACCAGATTCCTAGCAATAACAGCAACTGCAGTTTTTTCTATAGCTGTAGGCTCAACATATTTTACTACTGATGCTATTGGTTCTGATAGTTCTAAACTAGGTTTTGAATCTGCAATTGCAGGTTTGGATGTATCATTTGAAAATTACTATAAGGCAGGTAATGATGTCTCAGATAAAGAGCAAGTTGACGAAGCAATAGAAGAGGCTGTAAGAGTTGATGAAGAAGCTAAGGCTATTGAAGAAGAGATTGCTAAGCAACTTGAAGAAGCGCAAAAGGCAGAACAAGAAACTTTAAAGGAACAGGAAGATAAAGAATCAGATAAAAATAAAGAAGATAAAACTGATGAAGACAACGAGAGTGATTCACAGGTAAAAGATGAGGAGAAGGAGCCACAGAAAGCACCTGAACCAGAATCGGAATATAAGAATGTAGGTATCTCTGTAGCGGATAACTATGTTAACATTAGAAAAGAACCTAACACAAATTGTGAAGTTCTTGGTAAACTTTATAAAGGTTGTGCAGCAACTATCATTTCTTCTGAGGGAGAATGGGTGAAGATTAAATCAGGTTCAGTTACAGGATATATTAATTCTAATTATCTTGCTATTGGATTTGATGCAGAAGAGTTAGTTGATAAATATGCCACTAAGTATGCCAAAGTTACTGCTAGAACCCTTAATGTAAGAAGCAAGATGTCTACAGATTCAAGAATCCTTACTCAGATTCCAAAGGGTGAGGTATATCAAGTACTTAAAGAATATGATGAGTGGCTTGAAGTTAGTATTGACGATGGAGATGTTACAGGATATATTGCTAAGGAGTATACTCAGATAACAGTTGAGTTTGAAGAAGCTATCTCTATAGAAGAAGAGAGAGAGCAGATTAGAAAAGAAGAGGAAGCAAAGAGAGCCGAGGCAGAGCAAGCAGAAAAACTTAGAAAAGAGCGTGAAGAGGCTGCTAAGAAGGCTGCTAAGGAAGCTAAGAGAAAAGAAGAAGAGAAGAAAAAGCAAGAGGCTGCTAATAAGAAACCGTCATCTAATAAAGAGACGGCAACTGATAAAAAGCCTTCTTCTAACAAGAATGAAAGTAATAAGGAAACTAATACTAGTACCAACAATTCAAATGCAGACGCTAAGAGACAGCAGGTTGTTAACTATGCACTGAAATTTGTAGGTAACAGATATGTGTATGGTGGTACAAGTCTTACTAATGGTACAGACTGTTCGGGATTTACTATGCAGGTATACAAAGCTTTTGGATATAGTATACCAAGAACATCACGAACTCAGGTTGGTGCAGGTAAAAAAGTTAAGGTAAGTGCAAGTACATTAAAACCAGGTGACCTATTGTTTTATACAAATTCTTCGGGTACAATAAATCATGTTGCCATGTATATTGGTAATGGAAAGGTTGTACATGCAAGTAATCCAAGAAGCGGTATTAAAGTATCTAAATATAACTATAGAACACCATGTGCAGCAAGAAGAATTATTAATTAATCATATTGTGAACTTAGGGATAAAGAGTTCGCAGAACGGAGAAGGTAATGCAAAACTTATTTGAAAGAAGAAAATTTAAAAGACTTCCTATCAATATACAGTTACTTGTTAACAAGGTATATAAGCAGGATAACGACATAATTGAAGGAATAGATGCTGATGTTGAAGTTTTTGATATATCGAAAACTGGTATTGGTTTTATCAGCAGTGGTAAACTTCCGCTTAACTATTACTTTGATACAAGAATTGAATTGCCAGGTAATGATTTCTTTATGGCGGTTATCAAGATAGTGAGAATCGCTGAAAAAGAAGACAAGATATTATATGGGGCAGAATTTGTTGGACTTGCACCATTTCTGGCATTAAAGATTGATGCTTATGAAAGATCAATTGTACAAGAAGACGATGGAAACTATATGCATTACAATTTTGAATAAGAACTATAAGACCTGATGTTTGATGGACGAAAGTTATCAACCATCAGGTTTATTAATTAATAAATGAAAATGTGGATATATAGTTGTTATATGAAAATGTGGATATATAGTTGTTATATAAATACAGAAGAAAGCGCTACTGTAAAGTAGTGCTTTTTTATATGACATATTGTCAGAATATTTCGAAATGTTGCAACAATTCCTTTAAATTACCTAGTAAAATATAAATATAAAAAGACAATAGTTTTCTTGAGTTTATCCTTGACTTTAAATTTCTTGTGCATATTGCACAATGTGACAGACCACTGATGTAGAAAAGTACTAAAAGAATAGTTGATAATTTAAGTTGATAATTCTAATTTATCCACAAAAAAAACAGGTTCAAACTGTGATTTTATCAAGTTATACACGAACTTATCCACATTATCCACAAAAAAAGCCATATTTGTAGTGAATAAGTATAAAGTGTCAAGTATGAACGGTTGTTTTGTTGTAAATGATAAAATGTCGAAAAAATAAGAAAAAAATAAATAGGTACTTGAAAAGCCCATTTTCTAACAATAATAAAAAATAACTGAAAATATAAACAATTCAAAAAAATGTCGCAAATTGTTTATATAAATGCTTGATATATTTGGAGTTTGTGGTATAATAATCTATATTAAATGGTAAAGGAGTTGGTAACCATGAATATTATTATTAGTGGAAAAAATATCGATGTTACGGAAGGATTAAGAGAGGCTGTTAATGAGAAGCTTGGCAAGCTTGAAAGATACTTTAACGATAGCACAGAAGTACATGTTACTTTAAGCGTTGAAAAAGAAAGACAAAAGATAGAAGTTACCATACCTATGAAGGGTAATATTGTGAGAGCAGAACAGGTAAGCAGTGACATGTATTGTTCTATAGATTTAGTAGAGGAGATTATTGAAAGACAACTTCGTAAGTATAAGAACAAACTGGTAGAGAAGAAACAGCAGGCGGCTGCGTTTAATCCGGAATACCTCGATAATAGTTACGAAGAGGAAGAAGAGATTAAGATTATTAGAAATAAAAGATTTGAAGTTAAACCGATGGATGCCGAAGAAGCATGTGTACAGATGGAACTTCTCGGACATAGTTTCTTCGTATTTAGAAATGCTGATACCGATGAGATTAATGTTGTTTATAAGAGAAAAGGTAATACATATGGTCTTATTGAACCAGAGTACTAAGATGTATTTAGAGTGGTAAGTATAATTGAAGTATTATATGGAGTGTATAGATTCCTCAATTGTTGAATATGAAAAAGTTTACATTGGACAGGCTGTGGAATACGCAGCCTGTTCATTTTAGGTTCATTATTTGTTAAAAAAATATGTATTGCTATGTCTTTTTTTATTTGGTAGAATATAATTTATGCAAAGTACATTATGTCAGTGTAATATTGTGATTTGCAAGAGCATTATATACAGGATTAACATTCTAGTGAATTGTTTCTGTAAATAAAAATAGCTCGATATGAAAGGGTAATTATGTCTTTATTTGAAAAAATATTTGGAACACATAGTGAAAGAGAATTAAAGTTGATTTATCCTCTGGTTGATGAGATTGAAGCATTAGAGCCAGAGTATGAGAAACTAACAGATGATGAACTTAAAGCAAAAACAGTTGAGTTCAAGAATAGACTTTCTAAAGGGGAGACTTTAGATGATCTTTTAGTAGAAGCCTTTGCAACAGTTAGAGAAGCATCAAAAAGAGTCCTTGGTATGCGTCATTATAGGGTACAGCTTATTGGTGGTATTATTCTTCATCAGGGACGTATTACAGAGATGAGAACAGGTGAAGGTAAGACTTTAGTTTCAACACTTCCTGCATATCTTAACGCCCTTGAGGGTAAAGGTGTGCATGTTGTTACGGTTAATGATTATCTTGCTAAGCGTGATGCTGATTGGATGGGTCAGATTCACCAGTTTCTTGGATTGTCAGTAGGATGCATTCTTAACTCTCTTAGTACAGATGAAAGAAGACAGGCTTATGCATGTGATATTACATATGCAACTAATAATGAATTAGGCTTCGATTATTTGAGAGATAATATGGTTATTTATAAAGAACAGTTAGTTATGCGTAATCTTCATTATGCAATAATCGATGAGGTTGACTCTGTTCTTATTGATGAAGCAAGAACACCTCTTATTATCTCAGGACAGAGTGGTAAATCAACTAAGCTTTATGAGGCTTGTGATATTTTAGCAGGTCAGATGATAAAAGGTAAAGCAAGCGCTGAGATGACGAAGATGGCTGCTTTGATGGGAGAAGAGATTGAAGAAACCGGAGATTTCATAGTTAATGAGAAAGATAGAAATATAACACTTACAGCAGATGGTGTTAGCAAAGTAGAGAATTTCTTTAAAATTGACAATCTTGCGGATGCAGAGAATCTTGAAATCCAACATAATATAATTCTTGCACTTAGAGCTCATTATCTTATGTTTAGAGACAAAGATTATGTAGTTAAAGATGACCAGGTACTTATAGTTGATGAATTTACCGGACGTATTATGCCGGGAAGAAGATACTCTGACGGACTTCATCAGGCTATTGAGGCTAAAGAGAAGGTTAAAGTTAGAAGAGAAAGTAAGACATTGGCAACTATTACTTTCCAGAACTTCTTTAATAAATATTCTAAGAAATCAGGTATGACAGGTAATGCTCTTACTGAAGAGAGAGAGTTTAGAGATTTTTATGGAATGGACGTTATTGTAGTACCTACTAATGTTCCTGTTGCTAGAATTGATCTTGATGATGCAGTGTATAAGACTAAGAGAGAAAAGATTAATGCTATTATTGAAGAGATAGTGCAGTCGCATAAGATTGGCCAGCCTGTACTTGTTGGT
>JAFQMS010000007.1 GCA_017396145.1 Lachnospiraceae bacterium | reverse complement strand
AGTAGTAGTTAATAAGGATATGGATAATCTCATAGAAGAGGCTACTAAGGAAGATGATGAAGGCTTTGATTTGGAAGAAGATGCAGGAAAGTATAATACATACAAGAAGGAGATAAACAACGAAGCTTTAGGCGTGCACGTAAGTGTGGATGCTAAGGTTGATATACCGCAGACGGATAAACTGTCTATGTATAGAGTAGAGCAAAAACCTATATCTCAAGAACTTATGGATGCAATTAGAAAAGAGTTAATAGGGGATGAAGTATTATATCAGGGTAGGAAATTAGGAGAACCATTAAAAAGCGAGATCGAAGCAAGGATTGCTCATTATAGGGAAGAGATAGCTAATATGAAGTGGGATGGAAGTAGTGGTTCTTTTACTAGCAAGGAAGATGCGGATAGTAGAAAAAGGGATATTCAAGAAAAGATAAATGAACTTGAAGAAGAGTATAAAGTTGCCCCAGAGAAGTTTGTGTGGGATAAAGAAAAAGATGTATATGATGAGAAAATTCGTAAGGTAGCGGATTTATATAATTCGGATAAAAAAGATGGTACATGGGAGTGGATGTATGAATGTAATCCTAAAGGGGATGTGTATTATGGAGTTACAGATGGTAGTAATGGCTCATATAGTATGTTGTATGCTCATACCAATCCTTATTATAGTAATGTAATCAGATACAGAAAATGTGCTTATGGACTGATGACAGATATTAGTCAGTGGTCAGAACTTGATAAAGTTGATAGATGCAAAGGTCGTGAGATAAAGACCGAAGAAATGAAAGGTGTAGGTTTTGATGAGACAAGAGAAAAAGTGATTTTAGATGAAAAAACGACTATATCAAAGGATGAGGCAATAAAGATAGCAGATGAATTCATGAATAACGTTGGTTTGGGAGAATTTAAATGCTATGAAGGGGATATTTATACAGAACATGAAACGATGGACGAATTCTGCAATAATGGTCTTTATACTGATGTAACCACATTTAGAACTTGTTATATTCTCACATATATGAGAACAGTTAATGGTGTGTTCGTTAATCCAAGTGATGGTAGTAAGCATCTAGAAGATGTGCCTTATAAAACCACTTGGCCAGTAGAAGAGATTGAGATTAGAATTACAGATGATGGAATAGTTGGTTTTGACTATGTTGCGCCATTAACGGTTACAGAGGTGTTGGTTGATAATGCCCACATGAAACCATATGAGGAGATAATAGGGACATTTGAAGATATGATAGCAATTAAGCATGCAGTAGAGTCAGAAGACGAAAAGAGAGAGATTACTGTAGATAGAGTAACTCTAAGTTACGCAAGAATATGTGAGGAAGATAGCCTGACTAATGGATTACTTGTTCCAGTATGGGATTTTCAGGGGAAGAGTAAACTTATAAAATACGGTAATTCCTATACGCACAATGACGTTATGACAATCAATGCCATAGACGGAACGGTTATAGACAGATCTTTAGGATACTAGTATACTCATATTTTGAAGGATTATAAAGATTAAAGACATTTCGAAATGGAGAGTACAATGGAAAAAAGAAAAATCTTAATCGTTGAAGATGATGAAGCAATTGCAGGCATGATTGCCATTAATCTTAAGGCAGCGGGATATGCAACCAGCATATGCTATGATGGGGTGACTGCTGCACAGGCATTAACCGAAGAGAAATATGATTTGGCATTATTAGATATAATGCTTCCGGGAATGGATGGATTTGAAGTATTTGAGGTGGCTAAGAAAGTGGGAGTCCCTGCTATATTTTTAACTGCTAAGGATGATATAGACAGCAAGGTAGCAGGTCTTAGAGGTGGAGCAGAGGACTATCTTGTAAAACCATTTGAGGTTTTGGAACTTTTGGTTAGAGTTGAGAAGGTATTGGCTCGCAATAAAAAGGTCGAGAAAACCATCTGTTTTAACAATATTGAGATTGATTTTGAAGAGAGAACAGTTAAGTTAAAAGGAGAACTTATACATTTAAAGCCTAAGGAATATGACCTTCTTGTGGCACTTGTGAAGAATAAAAACATAGCTATTTCAAGAGAAAAACTTATGAACATAGTATGGGGATATGATTATTATGGAGGAATACATACCGTTGATGTGCATATTGGACAGATACGAAAAAAACTGGAGTTAAAGGATACAATAAAGACAGTATCAAGAGTGGGTTACAGACTTGAGGTAGAAAGTGAGTAAGAACGATGAAACTAAAGTTTAAGATAACCCTGATATGTATTCTTGCCATATTTACCGCAGTGATAATAAGTGATGTTATTATTGTGAGTTATTATGCTAAAAAGAATAATGAAGAAGTAATGGTTAGTTGCAAGGAACAATTCTTTGACACAGCAAAATCCTATGAATCGGAATTTAATAGACTGGGCAGAGAAGATTATAGGGATATATTTGCAGATACTTACTTCAAAAAAATGCAAAATGAATATGTGATATGTATTAATCCTGAGACTGATAAAGAAATATACAATCATACCGTTTTCTCGGCAAAGGAAATAGAAAGAATTTGTGATGTGGAGTCCTTGCAGGAAGGGAGTGATCCATACGATGTAATAAGTTATGGAGTCGCAAAAACTCAGTGGAAATCAAGAGAAATAATTATATGCGGGAGAAGTGTCGGGGGTATAAATGTATATCAGGTATTTGATGTAACCTATGTGAAAGAGGAGATAAAGAATCTGCTGCTTAGTATGGTTATAGTGTCTTTTGTAGTAATTCTTATAGTGATAGTTCTTGTATGGACTCTACTTAAGAAGGCATTTCTACCATTGCAGAAACTATCTGAGTCTGCAAAAAAGATTGCAGGTGGCAATTATAGCGAAAGAGTATCAGTTTCTAATAAAGACGAGATTGGAGAGTTAGGCGAGCAATTCAATGTTATGGCAGATGCAGTTGAGGAGAGAATTGCCAAGCTTTTGGAAGAAGAGAGGAAGAAAAACGTATTTATGGGGAATCTAACCCATGAACTTAGGACTCCACTTACAGCCATTTATGGATACGCTCAGACTATGCGTGCGGTGAAGTTAACGAAGGAAGAGAAAGAAATGGCGCTTAAGTATGTGGAAAAGGAGAGCCTACGACTTAGCAGACTGTCTGACAAAATGCTGCAGTTAATGGGGCTTAAAGAAGGAGGAAGTATTGAGAAAAGGCAGATAAAGATAAAAAGCATTTTCAAGGATAGCGTAAATGCGTGCTCAAGTTATATACAGTCTAAGAATATAATTATAGAAATGTCTGTGGGGGATGAGTATTTGATTGGAGATAAGGATTTGATGACGGAAGCCATAATAAATCTTCTTAGCAATGCTATAAGAGCAAGTGCTGAAAACGGAAGAGTTAAATTATATGTTGTAGATAAAGAAATCGTTATAGAAGATGAAGGCGCTGGAATGGAAAAAGAAGAAGTAGATAAGATTTCAGAGCCTTTCTACAGAATTGATAAGTCAAGAAGCAGAAAAGAAGGAGGAGCAGGACTTGGCCTTTCTCTGGTGAGAGAGATTCTTCTTAAGCATAATATGGAGTTTAAGATAGATAGTAAGCTGGGAGTGGGTACAAGGATAATAATAACATATGAATAGTTTTGAAGCGGATTTAAAAAGAGCAATAATTTCTCCTTTATTCATAGTGGGAGTATCGGTAATGCTATATATTGTCAACAAGATGTCTATTAACTCAGATTTGTTCAAAATCAGTGTTCCTATTATTGCATCAATGCCTTACTCTACTGCATGGCTTAAGGATAAAAGAAGCGGATATATTAAGCTTTATCTTGTAAGAATAAATGAAACATCGTACATCTTGGGAAAGATTATGGCGTGTGCCATATCTTCAGGCCTAGTAATTGCTCTGCCTATATGGATTTATGATAATTATTTGGCAGAAATGAAGACGGAAAGTGCCTACATAATATTTTTCTTGGTGGGAGCATTGTGGGGATGTATATCTGCAGTATTAGCAGTGTGGACTAACAATAGTTGTGTAGCCTATGGTGGAGCTTTTGTTGTGTGCTATCTTCTTATAATTCTATGCGAAAGATATTTGCAAAATATGTACTGCATATATCCTTATGAATGGATGTTTCCTGAGAAACAATGGGTGTTTGAGGAGAGTGGTAGGCGGTTAGTTTTAGTTGGATTTATAGCAGTGGTGATGTGTATTTATTATGAAATGGTAAGGAGAAGAATTAAGGATGTGTAGCATAAAGCAAATATTAATAATAGCATGGGCTAATTTTAAAAGATGGAAAAACAATCCACAAATTCTGCTTACATTTGGAATCGGATTTGTAATGTGTTTTCTTTTGTCAGACAAGCTGGTTGCATATGTGGATAGGTTTGAAACTACAACCCAGATATTTGAAACTTTTATTTGGACATTTGGGGATACTACTTCAATACTGTTTGTGTCACTTTGTCTGCTTTTGCTATTCTCTGATTTACCTAATATGGATAATGAAGTTCCGCTTTTGTTGGTAAGAACCACAAGATTTCGTTGGGTTATGGGGCAGATAGTATATGTTGTTTCGGCTACATTTATATTTACGTTATTTATTCTCATATCCACTTGTTTGTTAGCGGCAACTAACTCCTATCTGGCAAATCTGTGGAGTGATACAGCGGCGATTATGGGATACTCGGGAATAGGTACTAATGTAGGAATTCCGGCTTTTGTAAAGGTGTTAGAAAGAACATTTCCATATCAATGCACATTGCATATTTTTGGACTGATGCTTGGATATTCCACAGTTTTGTCGGGAATAATACTTGTCTTTAATATGTGGAAGAGAAATATGGGAATGGTGGCAGGGATTGTATTTAGTGGAATAGGTGTGGTGTTGAATCCTACATTTATAGCTACGATGCTGGAAATCCCTCAGGAACGAATGGTGGAAGCTAATATATTATTTGGATGGATTTCACCTCTAAATCATGCAACCTATTATATGCATAATTTCGGATATGATATGCTGCCAAAGTTGTGGGTGTCTTATGTAGTATTTGCAGTATTAAGTTTGATACTATTTACAGTTGCTTTAATAAGAATACGTCGTTACAACTTTAATTTTACAGGTACCAGAGGGTAGGAATGGAGAAGTATATGAAGAATATAGAGCAGGAAGAAAATCAGGAAAAGAAAAGTATAAATTATAGAGAAACCAAAGGTATAGTGGTGGAAGATGTGTACAAATCTTTTGGCAAAGAACAGGTGTTAAGAGGTGTGAGTATCAGAATTGAGCCGGGGAAGGTATTTGGCGTTGTGGGTAACAACGGCTGTGGTAAAACTGTACTGATGAAATGTATCTGTGGTTTTATTCATCCGGACAAAGGGCGAATATATGTCAACGGTGAGCGAATTGGGAAAGACAGAGATTTTCCTAAAAACACAGGAATTATCATAGAGACGCCTGGGTTTATTCCTAATATGAGTGGTTATGCTAATCTAAAACTTTTGGCATCTTTGAATGGAAAGATATCCCGTCAGAGAATTAAGGAAGTTCTAAAAGAAGTTGGGCTAGGCAAAAACATGCACAAGAAAGTAGGTAAATACTCTCTTGGTATGCGACAAAGACTTGGAATTGCTCAGGCAATTATGGAAGACCCAGATGTAATGATACTTGATGAACCTTTTAACGGACTGGATAAGAATACGGTGGTTGAAATGCGAGAGATGCTTAAGAAATTTAAAGAACAGGGAAAAGCAATACTACTAGCAAGTCACAATGTGGTAGACATTGAGGAATTGTGTGATAATGTTTTGGAAATGGAGATGAAAAGATATGAGGAATAGAAGTTTGATTAAACATGTGGGAATGGTTATTATGCTAACATTTGCCATAATTATGGGAACAACCAATATGGCAGTGGCGGCTCCTGATTCTGAGGAAGGGGACGCACCAAAGGTGGAAGTTACCAAAGAGCCTGAAAGTACTAAAGAGTCTGAAACTACCAAAGAGCCTGAGGAAAAGATATTTTACAGCCCTAAGATTCTTGTGGAGTCTTATAATTATACTGTAATTCCCCAAAGTGCAAATGAAAACTTAGAAGGTAACAAGGCAATGCTTTATGCAGGAAGTAGCATTCAACTTAATATTAAACTTAAGAACACAAGTAAAGATACAGACATAAAAAATATGACCACGGTTATAAGTATGCCAGACAGTAATTTTGAACTTTTAAGTATTAGCGATACAAAGTACTATGAAACATTTAAAGCTAACAGTACAATTACAGTTTCTTATAATATCAGCATTGGTGATAAAACTCCAAGTGGTCAGTATACATTTCCTATTACATATGATTTCGCTGATGAAAGAGGCGGTCAGGGTGGTGGCAATGGCTATGCCAAAGTTAAAGTAAACCAGCCTGTGGAGGTGGAATTTACTCAGGTTGTGATGGCACCAGAGGTTGTTGTGGGAGATACTGTTGTACTTAATTTTCAGGCACTTAATCTGGGAAATGAAAGTGTGTACAACGTGAGAGCCGAGGTAGAGGGCAACGGATTTACACCATTAGAGAAGATGTATATGGGAGAAATAGCAGGAATTAATCAGGGAAATGGAACTATGAAGGTGCAAATGTCCGGACTTAGAGGCGATGCCATTTATGGAGAAACAAGTGCGAAAATAACCTTCTATTACGAGGACCGAGATGGAATTGAATATACACATACACAGGAAATCAATACTGCCATAAGGTCACCGTTTACTCCTGAAACCAAGGCGGAGGAAGAGGAGAGCCAGTGGTGGATAGTTATGATAATAGTAGGGGTTTGCCTTGTAGGGTTTGCGGGAGTATGTGTTATCAGAACTGTTAAAAGGAGTCGTATGTAATGAATGTGGTTAAAAGGTTTTTGAAAAGGCGAAAACAAAGTGACAACATTAAAATGATATGTATATGCATTCTGATAATTATTATTTTAGGAACATATATAGTAGGAAAGTACAATGAATATAGTGAACTGATTCATAAGCCATATACATTGACTCTGAGAAGTTATAAGGAGATAATTAATCCCTACGATATTGAAAATCTAAAGGGCTTGGATAATGTTACAGGAGTGAGGCTCATTAATGAAGCGGGAGAGGAGACCACCATCAAGGAAGAAGCAATGATGGTAGAAGTTACCTTGTCTGAACTGGGACGACAGGGGAAATATGCCATGAAAATGCAGGAGATGGGCTGGATGCTTATTGATAACTATATAGTTGAACAGATTCATGTTACAGAGGAAAACTTTTATCTGGAATTGAAATACTGTGTGGCAATTATTTTCTTGCTGGGATTTATACTCAGGCTGTATGTTAAGTTGGAAAACTTACACTTGAAAACATCTTAAAATGTAGTACAATGTAATCTGATGGTAGGCACAAAGCTGACATTTGCGCCTACCTTTTTGTAATAAATCACTGTGGAATGGAGATTGCATATGAAGACAAAGATTTTTATTGACGGAAGTGAAGGAACAACAGGACTTCGCATACATGAGCGTTTTCAGGGACGTGATGATATTGAATTATTAAAGATAGATTCAGCCCTTAGAAAAGATCCAAGTGAAAGAAAAAGATTGATTAATGAATCAGATATTACATTTTTATGTTTGCCTGACGGGGCAGCTAAGGAGTCTGTGTCTTTAGTTGAAAATGAGAATGTTGTTATTATAGATACATCTACAGCACATCGTACAGAGGAAGGTTGGGCATATGGATTTCCGGAGTTATCTAAAGAGCATAGAGATAAGATTACTACCTCTAAGAGAATTGCTGTTCCGGGATGTTATGCTACAGGATTTATTTCACTGGTATATCCATTAGTAGCAGGTGGTATTTTGCCAAAGGATTATCCGGTTACATGCTTTGGAATCTCAGGCTATAGTGGAGCAGGAAAAAATGCAATTGCTGTGTATGAAGGTGAGAATAAGCCGGTAGGACACAATGCAGGCAGATTATATGCACTTACTCAGCAACACAAACATTTGAAGGAAATGCAAAAGATTACAGGCTTAGAAAGAACACCATTGTTTACACCTGTTATTGATGATTATTACAGTGGAATGGTTGTTTCAATTCAACTCTACACTGATATGCTGAGTAAGAAAGAGACGGTAGACAGTTTGCTTTCTTACTATGCAAAATATTATGAGAATCAAGCGTTTATCAAAGTAAGTGAAGTTGATGATGAGGTAGTTGCCAGTGGATTTATAGCAGGTAATGGTTTGTCTGGATGGGATGGTCTTAAGATATATGTTACCGGCAATGAAGACAGAATTGTGATTTCTTCACAGTTTGACAATTTGGGAAAAGGTGCTTCGGCAGCGGCAGTAGAATGTATGAATATTGTACTTGGATGCGATGAAACTAAAGGTCTTAATTTATAGAGAGTATAAAGAACAAAGTTGCAGATTCTAAAAGAGTCTGCAACTTTTTATATGTTGTATTTGGTTTAAAAATTCACCGGTTCATAGTCAGAAAGAGGTGCAAGGAATCCTCTTTCTTCAAGTTTGTTATGAATGTAATCAAGTATTTCTTCACTGTCAGCAGTAATTGTATGGTAATGGTATCCTGAGGTAACATTTTTTAGAAGGCTTGATTTACCACAGGCAAGGTTATCCATGAATTTTTCAATATCAAGTCTGGAGTTAATATTCATAGGTGCCTTAACAATGTTATATATCTTGTGGTATACAAACACATCATCAACATGTCCACCGCAGTCAACAATCAATGAAAGTTCATCTTTAGTGTCTTCGTCGCTATGAATGACTTTAAATACACGGCTGAAACTAGTTGCTGCTTTAAGCATATATCCTGAAGTTGTAGAGGTGATATCATATCCATTAGCACGTAGCAGAGCTATATCTTGGACAATAACCTGACGGCTTACACCTACTAAAGTGGCAAGTTTGGAACCTGATAGGGGAGAACCATTGCTTTTTAATAACTCAATTATTTTATTTCGTCTGGCTTCACCGTTCATTAATATACCTAATCCTTTCCTAAAATACTTTTTATTGTTCTATTGGACGAAGATTTTTTAAAGATACATCTAGTATTGGTGCAGAATGTGTTAGGGCACCTGATGAGATGTAATCAACGCCTAAGTCCTTAATTTTTTCGATGTTTTCCCTAGTTACATTTCCTGAAATCTCTACCTCTGCACGACCATTAATAATTGCAAGAGCATCACGCATCTCATCATGTGTCATATTGTCGAGCATAATGATATCAGCACCAGCCTCTACAGCTTCTTTTACCATTTCAAGGTTTTCGACTTCTATTTCTATTTTGCGAACAAATGGTGCATAGGATTTTGCCATAGCGATTGCCTTGGCTACACCGCCGGCAGCGCCAATATGATTATCCTTAAGCAATACACCATCTGAAAGATTATAGCGATGATTATTGCCACCGCCTATGCGAACTGCATATTTTTCGAAAATACGATTGTTAGGGGTTGTTTTTCTAGTGTCTAAAAGTTTAATAGATGTACCCTCTAAAAGGGCTGCTACATTTCTGGTATAAGTGGCTATACCACTCATTCTTTGGAGATAATTAAGGGCGGTACGCTCACCACTAAGGAGAGTTCTTATATCACCCTTAATGCGAGCCAAAAGCTGACCTTTAGTTACCTTGTCTCCGTCGTTGGCAAAAAGTTCAACTCTGGTATTAGAATCTAGAAGAGTAAATACTCTTTCAAATACATCGAGACCGCAGATGACACCGTCTTCTTTGCAGATTAAATCAGCAACACCAACTTTTGCATTGGGTGTTACACTGTTAGTGGATACATCTTCGCTGGTAATATCTTCTCTTAAAGCACTAAGAATAAGTGGGTCTGCATTTAATTTAAAAGTAATTTTGTTATTCATAATTAATCCTTTCCAATCTTTTGAAGTATTTTATATTGCATTTATTTTGTCTAAAACAAGTTTGCTATAGTAAGTTTTTAGAGCATCTAGGTCAGTATGGCTATCTATGTTAGACATATCGGCAGTATCTTTATCTGGGAGTGTTTCATATTTATTGATTATATCAAGGGCGGCTCTTTTAGCAAATACTAAGCTTTCCAGCAAGGAATTACTAGCCAGACGGTTCTTGCCATGTACACCGTTGCAGGCTGTTTCACCAATGGCATATAAGTGCTCCATAGAGGTCTTGCTTTCATAATTAACCTTAATACCACCCATAAAATAATGCTGGGCCGGAACTACAGGTATACATTCCTTGGTTACATCATATCCCATCTTCAGACAGTGAGCGACGATATTAGGAAAATGAGAGTGTAGTTCTTGTGAAGGTATGGTTCTTAGGTCTTCCCATACATAGTTAGTTCCATCTTTTTTCATTTGCTCATATATTGCTTTAGTAAGTAAATCCCTTGGAAGTAGTTCGTTAACAAATGGATTCACATTCTTATCGTACAGTCTTGCTCCTTCTCCACGAACTGATTCCGAGATAAGAAAACTCCTTTCCTCTTCCTTATCGCTATAAAGTGTAGTTGGGTGGATTTGGACATAATCAAGATTCTTAGTCTCAATTCCACGGTTAAGGGCTATGGCTATTGCATCAGCTGTAAGGTGTTTATAATTGGTGGAATGACGATACAGTCCGCCAATGCCACCGGTGGCAAGTAAGGTGTAATCAGCTTTTATATGCGATACTACGTTGTTACAATCAGTTACTACTGCGCCATAACAGGTGTTGTCATAACATAGCAAATCCACAAGTGTTGTGTGTTGCATCAAAGTGATGTTTTCACGATTCTTTACCTGGGCTAACAGGTTAGAAGTTATCTCTTTGCCGGTAATATCTTTATGAAAGAGAATTCTTTTGTTAGAATGTGCACCTTCTTTGGTAAATGCAAATGTGCCATCTTCATTTCTGGTAAAATCTACACCGAAATCTACAAGGTCATCCACAACTTCAGGAGATGACTTAATCATAAGTTCCACTGAACGAGGATCGTTTTCATAGTGTCCGGCTTTCATAGTATCTTCATAATAGGAATCATAATCATCTTTACCATTTAGCATACACATTCCACCTTGGGCTAGAAATGAGTCACTGCTTTCTAAATCACTTTTTGTAATAATGGTTATCTGTCTTTCTTTAGGAAGAGTCAAAGCGGCGTAAAGTCCTGCGCATCCACTTCCGACGATTAGTATTTCAGTATTCATGCATGGTCTCCTTTCTTGGGATTACCCATCTAAATAGATTAGCAATGAAGTGAAATGTAAAAATACATTTTTTCTGACCAGTATTATAACATATCACTTAACACCTGACAAGACACCTGACAAGAAAAATATTTACACGTGTCTTGACAGACTAACAGACTTTGAATATACTTTTATTTACCATAATTAAGTGGAAGGATATATTGACAATATGAAGACTACAAGACAGTTACAAGAAGAGATACTAAGATTAAAAAAAGAAAATGACATATGTGTTTTGGTTCATGCATACCAAAACCATGAGATATTAGAAATTGCTGACTATATTGGTGATTCATTTGGACTTAGTGAGAAAGCGAAAATAGCAACACAGAAAAACATACTTATGTGCGGAGTAAGGTTTATGGCAGAGACTGTTAAAATGTTGTCTCCTGACAAGAAAGTAATTCTTGCGCATCCTGATGCGGATTGTCCTATGGCGAGACAGTATGATGGTCAAATGATAAGAAAACTAAAGGAAGAAAACCCGGGTTACGCGGTAGTAGCATATATAAATTCAACTGCCGATTTAAAAGCGGAGTGTGATGCATGTGTCACATCAGCTTCAGCAGTAGAAGTTGTTCGTAATATGAAGAATAAAGATATTATATTTGTACCTGATTGTAATCTTGGAAGTTATGTTGCATCTCAGGTTCCTGATAAGAATATAATGCTTGTAAATGGTGGGTGTCCTTGTCACAGTAAAGTGACAGTAGAAGAAGTTATAAAAGCAAGGGCGAGTCATCCTAATGCAAAACTCTTAGTTCATCCTGAGTGTAAAAAAGAAGTTTCAGAAAGTGCGGATTATATAGGAAGTACTACAGGAATTATGGACTATGTGAGAAAAAACAGTTATAATGAATACATTATAGGAACGGAAAATAGTATAGTGGAACATCTGCAGTATGAGTTCCCAGACAAAAAGTTTTACCCTTTGTCAAAAGAACTTGTATGTACAGATATGAGGCTGACGACCCTTGTGGATGTATATAATTGCGTTAAAGGCTGCGGTGGAGAAGAAATACTATTAGACGAAACTACGAGTGTTTACGCTAAGAAAGCTATAGATGTTATGTTAAAACTGGGATAGTAGTTGATTTCCTAACTGTGATAATTCCAAAGAAAAGAAGGGTTGCTTTATGAAAGCAAGTAAGTTAATTGCATCAACTAAAATTATTTTTTTGATTCTAGCGGTAGGAGTATGCCTGTATTTGATACTAAGTGAGATGTATATGCCGGCAGAAAACCGCATTGAACATTTTGGGTGTAAGGATTTTTCTGATGGTTGGAAATGGGTTAAAGATGATAATACTGTGGTGGATGCAGCATTTCCAGGCAAGAATGATGTTCCTCGTGGTGAGGTGATGGTATTGCAAAATACTCTTCCTGATTATTTAGAAGACAATCTATATATGTGTTTTAGAAGTTCTAAGCAGGAAACTAGAATATACATAGATGATGTTTTAAGACAGGAGTATTCTACAGAAGATACAAGGCTGTTTGGAAGGGTAAGTGCAGTTGCTTTTGTGTATGTGCAACTTAATGCTGAAGATGCGGGGAAAACCATAAGAGTTGAGATGAGCACGGATTCTTCTTATACGGGAGTTACCCATGAAGTTTTTTATGGAGAGATGATAGATATATGGCAATATCTCTTTGAAAAAGGTGGAGTGGAACTTATAATTGCAAGTTTTGTATTAATTCTTGGACTTGCAAGTATTGTAATTAGTATTGCACTAAAAATATGCTATAAGAAAAGGATTGAGATGGAGTATCTGGGCTGGGGAATTTTTTTAGCAGCAATATGGATAATTGCCAATTCCGTGTTCAGACAGATGATATTTCCTAATATATCGGCTATAAGTGATATGGCTTTCTTCATGGTAATGCTTCTTTCTATACCATTTTTACTGTATTTTAATCAAGTGCAGTCAGAACGATATGCAAAGGTTTATTTAGTTGCCATTATTGCTAATATAGTTGATTTTATTGTATGTACCTTGCTTCATGTACTGAATATCATAGATTTTTCTGATAGTATAAAGGTTATGGTGACAATAGCAGGAGCGTCTATAGCATTATTAGGCGTCACTATGGTTTTGGATATTATTTCAGGAAGAATAAAAGAATACTTTATGGTTGCATTAGGAATTCTAGGAGTATGTTTATCAGCTATTGTTCAGATTGTTTTGTATTTTAAATGGACTACCCAGTTTAGTGGTGCTATTATTGCTGTGGCAATGGTATTTGTGCTTATTATTTCATTTGTTAATACGATGAAAGATATTCTTGGAGTTGAAAAGGAAAAACAAAAAGCAGTATTGTCTAATCAGGCGAAGGGTAAATTTCTCGCTAATATGTCTCATGAGATAAGAACTCCAATTAATGCGATTTTAGGTATGGATTCAATGATTCTTAGAGAATGCGAAGATGATACAATTAAAGAATATGCAATGAATATCCAAAACGCTGGACAAACATTACTTTACCTTATAAATGACATATTGGACTTTTCAAAGATAGAATCAGGGAAGATGGAAATCATTCCGGTTGAGTATGAATTTAGCAGTATGATTCATGATGTAGTAAACATGATAATGATTAAGGCAAATGATAAGGGACTTGATATGAATGTATCGGTTAATAAGAATCTTCCATTTAAGATGTATGGTGATGAAATAAGAATTAGACAGATATTAGTTAATCTTTTGACTAATGCAGTGAAATACACGAAAGAAGGAGAAATCTCACTAACCGTTGATGGTGAAGTGAAGGATGATGAGGCAAAGATATATTTTGCAGTAGAAGATACCGGTATAGGGATCAAAGAAGAAGATATATCAAAACTGTTTGAAAGGTTTGAAAGAATAGAAGAAGAAAGAAACCGTAACATTGAAGGTACGGGTCTTGGAATGAGTATTACAGTGCAACTTCTTAAACTAATGGGAAGCGAACTTAGTGTAGAAAGTGTATATGGTAAAGGTTCAAAATTTTCATTCTATATTACCCAAAAAGTGCTAGATAAAGAGCCAATAGGAGATTTGGAAGAGCGAATAAGAAATATGTCATCAGGATATAAATATAACGCAACTTTTGTTGCACCTGAAGCGGATATTTTAGTGGTGGATGACAATATGATTAATCGCAAAGTGTTTATTAATCTTTTAAAAGAAACTAAAGTTAAGATTGATGAGGCAGAAAGTGGAATGGCATGTCTTGAATTGGTTAGAGAAAAACATTATGACATTATATTTCTTGACCATATGATGCCACAGATGGATGGTATTGAAACACTTCACCGTATGAAAGAAATGGCAGATAGTCTGTGTGAAAACACACCAGTTATTGCACTTACGGCTAATGCCATTTCAGGGGCAAGGGAAATGTATATAAAAGAGGGATTTAATGATTTCCTTTCAAAGCCTATTAAGACGGATAAACTTGAAGATATGATTGAAGAACTATTGCCTGAGGATAAAGTGTCTTATGAGGAAAGAACGAAAAAGGAAGATTCACAAGAAAAAGAAAGCAGTAGAATAGAAAAAGATTTGAGTAAGTTGCCACAGATTGATGGGATTGAGTGGGGATACGCATTAGCGAATATGCCTGATGTAGAAATCCTTGAAAATACTGTAAAGAATTTTTATAAATCTATTGACATTGAAGCGGATGCTTTAGAAAGTTTCTGGTTGCAATCAGATAATGAAGAAATGCTTAATGAGTATAGAATAAAAGTTCATGCCATGAAGAGTAGTGCTGCATATATTGGAGCACTGATGCTTAGTAGCATGGCAAAAACCTTAGAATATGCCGCAAGGGATGGCAAGGTTGAGATTGTAAAGTATATGACACCTTCTTTCCTTACAGAATGGAGAGAATATAAGAATAAACTTTCCATGTATGAAGAGATAATAGAGAAAAAGGATGTGGAAAACAAGGAAGATATACTTGCAAAATTAGAAAGACTAAGTATTTCGCTAGATGAAATGGAAGTTGATGAGGCGGATGAGATAATGGATTACTTAAGGCAGTTCCAATATGGAGATGAAGGTAATAAGATTTTTAAAGCACTAGAGAAAAAGGTACTTAACTTAGAGGCGGAAGAAGCATGTGAGATAATTGATAAACTTAAAGAAGTT
>JAFQMS010000006.1 GCA_017396145.1 Lachnospiraceae bacterium | reverse complement strand
ATTTTCCACGAAATACTCATCACTGTCTAATTGTGCTACTAATTCATTATAAATGTTATCTTGCACATATCGTTGTAATTCCGCATCATCCAACGAATTAAAATCAACTACATATTCATAGGGTGTTGCCTCTTCCACATCTTGAGTCGTTTCAACTGTTATGCCTTCATCTGTTACATTCGCCACCACTTCAACTTTTGTTTCTTCCACACTTTGAGAGTCCACAGACATTGTACTCTGCCCACAGCCAACCAATACAAGTGCACATGATAAAACTAATGCAATTCCTCTTTTCACTATTCATCAGCCTCCTCAGATGCAATTTCTACCGCATCAGTTTTCTTTGATACCTTCTTACTCACTGCAACCAATACACATATTAACAATACAATCGCAACTGCACCAAACACTATCAACGGTGAAGTGCCGTCGTCCGTAACTACTGCGTTATCGCTATTAACTTCCAGTACAACCTTATCTTCTTCCTCAGGTTCTCTATTTTCTTTTCCCTCCACTTGCGAAACACTTTCCTCTGTTTCCTCTACAACAGTCTCCGTTTTGGGTTCCTCAGTTATTTCCGGTAGTTCCTCTTCAACTTTTGGCATAAGAAAACTTCCATCTTCCTGCAATTCTGCCCCCTGCGCTATCAAATCATTTATTTCCTCCAATGATTGCCCAGCAGACATTGCTCGTAGTATAGAACTATCACCAACATAAACAACCTTTGTGGTCGGTTCACTGCCAGTATACAAATTCTTTACAGAAAAAGTATAAATACCTTCATCACTGTAGGTTTCTCCATCTTTGGCAGGTCTATTAAAACGTTCATCTGTAACATAGACACCTGCATTAGATTTCACAATTTCCTTTTTAACATCAATCGTTAAATACCGAGACTTAGCCATATCCAATCTAAAACCATTTTCAGTAATAGCATTATCTGCTAATTCAGCTCCCGTCACAGTATCAAATGGATATACCATGCAGTTACCATTACGAATATAGAATTTAAAATAAATTCTATAATTCGTATATGAATCAACTCCATCACTGTCCTTTATTTCGTAATTAAGTGCAACCTCATAATCACCTTCTTCAAACAGCTCTACCTTGGTATTGGCTCCGGTTCTCGCACTTGCTGCTAAATAATCTGTATATATTACTGGGTTATAAGTCTTTCCCTCATAATCGGTATAACTAATAATCAGTGCACCACGTTTAAAGTTAGTTTTATCAATTTCAAAATACTGGTCATATCCATTCACATCCTCATAAATAGTAAGATTATCTTTACCATCAAGACAAGTAATATCCTCCTTCAAATTAAACCACAACGTTACCCTATCCCCAACATTCTTTAGGAAAATAGGATTTCCTGCATAATCGACAGTTTCTCTTGTATACCCATTCACAAAGAAAGTCCCTATATCCCATCCATAATGAGGATCTTTATTTACAATTGCTTCATTACCGGAATAGCCATTATCTTTTCCTGTATTGACTTTAGTTCCTAGTTCTTTTCTTGGTGTAGCAGTAGCTTTTGTTGCTCCTGCTGAATTTTCACTACTGTCTATCAAATAGAATTCATACACTTCTGCACACTTTTTATACTCCTGCTTTGTACCCGCCCAATTTGTGATGCTCTTATCGACTTTATTTTCCTTGCTCAATTCATAAACAACGATAATTCGGTAATAACAACCATTAACCTGCTGAATGTCTCTTGAAGTATAGAAATTTGTTATGTACTCAGATTCTTCTCCACGAACATCCGTATATACTACTTCCGTAATCCATGAATCTCCCGTAAGGGAAGTCTGGAGTATTACTGCACCGCTGAGTATATCACTGTCCAATTTCATTCCATCCACAGCCTTGCTTTTATCATCAATTAAATGCCATGCATCATCAGATGCATTAACATATTCAGCATTCAACTTATAGACTATCTGCACATTAGCATCTTGAATTTCATATGCAGGAACACCTTTTACATCTGCAATGGCTTTCATATTGCCTTTAATCGAAAATCGACCATACATTGCGTCTGCGGAAGTCATGCTACTTGCTACAGAATCTGATATTTCATACTTGCTGTTTTTATCAAACTCATAATAGTCCCCATATATATTTTCTTTTATCTCTTTTGCACACACAGTCAACTGTATATCTAATACCATGACATTAATAAATATTACCATCATTACACTTACAAATTTTCCAATCTTCTGTCCCTTCATAATTTCTCCTTTACCTTGCTCTTTTCTAGTAAATTTCTATCTTAGAATTTTTCATCATATATAAAAAATAAATAACAATAAGAATCATTAGTCATCTTTAGGGTAATTATATTTCTAGCTATATGTTACTGTCAATAAAAATCACCTATCTTTATAGTAAAGTTATTGAGGAGCTTCCTGTGAAAATCTACGATTATGAAGGAAAAGCCAACATTGTCGGCAAAAGAATTTATGAATTACGAAAACAGCAAAAACTATCCCAAGAAGATTTAGCTGCAAAAATGCAACTTAATAATATCGAAATCTCACAAAAGGTAATAAGCCGCATTGAAAAACAAGAACGGTTTGTTACTGACTACGAACTACTTGTATTCTCCCAAGTTTTGGGTGTATCCATTTATGACTTATTAACACCTTAAAAGCCTAACAAACAAAGTATACGCTTTGCATGTTAGGCTTTTCTAATTTCTATCTGTGCTAATTTTTTACACAATCATTCGTTTCTATACTTATATCTTTTACACAATACCCTGTGCGGTCATAGCCTCAGCAACCTTCAAGAATCCTGCAATGTTAGCACCTGCCACATAGTTGCCTTCCATGCCGTACTTCTTAGCTGCTGCATCCAAGTTGTGGAAGATATTTACCATAATGGTCTGGAGCTTGCTGTCAACCTCCTCAAAGGTCCAGGAAAGTCTCTCGCTGTTCTGGCTCATTTCCAGTGCTGAGGTAGCAACACCACCTGCGTTGGATGCCTTACCGGGACAGAACAGAACATTATTCTTCTGGAAGTACTCGGTAGCTTCCATGGTAGTAGGCATGTTAGCACCTTCAGCTACAGCCATAACACCATTTGCAACAAGTGTCTTTGCATCCTCTAAGTTCAACTCATTCTGGGTTGCACAAGGAAGCGCGATATCAACCTTTACAGACCACTGAT
>JAFQMS010000001.1 GCA_017396145.1 Lachnospiraceae bacterium | reverse complement strand
TCGACTGTATAAAGTTGTAAATTTAATCAAACCCTCATGAAGTCCCCTCAAAACAGTCCCTCATAAACGCCCCTCACGAAGAACCCTCATGAAAGACCCTCACGAATGTAGCCCCTCAAAAAGTTTGATTACCCAAATAAAAAGCTGGAAAGGTCGGAGGAAGATATGCTCTGACCTTTTTTTAAATATAAGAAGTAGAGAAGAGGGAGATTGTGAAAGGAAAGATATATGGATATGCAAGAGTAAGTTCACAGGAGCAAAATCTGGATAGACAGTTAGAGCAACTGAAGTTGTATGTGAAAGAAGAATATATTCTCGCTGATAAAGCAAGTGGGAAAAGTTTGGAAAGACCATCATACCAGGCATTAAAAGGTGCATTAGGCTTGAGGACAGGTGATACATTGATTATTACTTCTCTGGATCGATTGAGCCGTAACAAAGAGGATATTAAGAAAGAACTGCAGTGGTTCAAAGAGAAAAACATCAGACTGAAAATATTGGATTTACCTACTTCTATGATTGAAGTTCCAGAAGGTCAGGAATGGATTGTTGACATGATTACAAATATACTTGTTGAAGTCCTTTCATCAATGGCGGAGCAGGAAAGGTTAACTATCCGTAAAAGACAACGAGAAGGAATAGAGGCTGCAAAGAAAAAAGGGAAACATCTGGGGAGACCAAGAATGCAGATGCCAGATTGCTTTCCGGAAGTTTATAAGAGATGGAAAGACGATGAGATAACAGCTAAGGCTGCGATGAAAGAACTAGGAATGGCAAGTACGAGTTTCTATAAGATGGCAGGCATATTTGAAAATGACCATAAAGGTTAAATGTTTTATGAACATATTCGCAAATTAGGAATACCACCTTTAGGGATATTATATAGGTATGAGAAAAGCGTGTTCTTAAAGGTAGAGGTTTGGAGAGACAATCGTGGTTTTGAAAAGATTATGATAATTGTTGCAACATAATTTTGGTAAATATATAATTAATTATATTAGAATATGGAAAGAAGGGAAGAACATGGCACTAGTACCAGCAATATGCACACAATGTGGAGCAAATATCTCTGCGGATAAAGGAAAGGATTGTATGATATGTCCCTATTGCAATACTCCTTTTATAGTAGAGAAAGCGATAAATAAGTTTAATGTTACATATAATATATCAGGTTCAGTTGTAAATATTTATAATAGTAATTCAAATGATTTTGATATTCGAGCAGGTAAGTTAATAAAATATAATGGTGTAGATATAAATGTTATAATTCCGTCTAATGTAGTAGAAATAGGTAATTTGGCATTTGATGATTGTAGTAGCATGGTATCGGTTACTATTCCGACAAGTGTAAAAATAATTGGGGATGTTTCTTTTAGAGGATGTAGAGGGTTGACAAGTGTCACAATTCCATCAAGTGTAACATCCATAGGAAGTAGTGCATTTTTTGGATGTAGAGGGTTGACAAGTGTCACAATTCCATCAAGTGTAGCATACATAGGAGATGGTGCATTTTCTGGATGTAGTGGGTTGACAAGTGTCACAATTCCATCAAGTGTAACATCTATAGGATATCATGCATTTTCTGGATGTAGAGGGTTGACAAGTGTCACAATTCCATCAAGTGTAACATACATAGGAGATGGTGCATTTTCTGAATGTAGTAGATTAGTGAATGTTATTGTTCCGCCAAGTGCTAAACAAAATGGAAGAAATGTATTTAGTAAGACTCCTTGGCAAGATAATATGATTAAACTTAAGAGATGTACATATTGTGGTGGACAGATTTCTTGGCTTAATAATCTTTGTAAAACATGTCAAAGAGAGAGGACGTATTAGAGGCAAAGCTAGGTGTAAACGGCAAGTATTTTTCCATAAATTTCGGCAATTAATTTTCCACAAAAAACGGCAATTAATTTTCCATACTTACCATGTTTTTGATACCCACGGATTTCTCCGTGGGCTGTTTTTATTGAAACGGCAGCTCTTCG
>JAFQMS010000005.1 GCA_017396145.1 Lachnospiraceae bacterium | reverse complement strand
TTTGTCTGCGTCAGGATGCTTTTCTATCTTTAAAATCTTACCTACAACTATTTTATCAAGGTCTTTGTCAAAACATTCATAGCCTTCAACTTTAGTTCCTGAAAGAGTCATTGCATCAGCGTATTCCTGTGCAGTCACATCCAAATCAGGCACATAGGCTTTAATCCATGATAATGGTGTATTCATAATCTTACCTACTTTCCTATATTGTTTTAAATCATAATCTAACTTTGTATCATTTACTCATTTGCTAACTAATTCAAAGCCTTATTTGCTCATCTGCAAATAACTTAGAACTGCTCAAGAAAACGAGTGTCATTTTCATATAAAAGTCTCATATCATCAATCTCATATTTGAGAAGTGCTATTCTTTCAAGACCAACACCAAAGGCAAAACCTGTGTATTCCTCTGGGTCAATTCCTCTCATTTCAAGCACTCTTGGATGAACCATACCGCATCCTAATATCTCAATCCAGCCTGAGCCTTTACAGAATCTACAGCCCTTTCCTTTACATTTGAAGCAGCTTACATCCATCTCAGCACTTGGCTCTGTAAATGGGAAATGATGAGGTCTAAACTTAACCTTTGTATCCTCTCCAAAGAGTTCTTTAGCAAATACATCTAAGGTACCCTTTAAATCTGCAAATGTAACATCTTTATCTATAACAAGACCTTCAATCTGATGGAATGATGGCGAATGAGTTGCATCAACTTCATCTGAACGGAACACTCTTCCCGGAGCAATCATTCTGATAGGAATGCGTCCCTTTTCCATCTCGTGAACCTGAACTGAAGAGGTCTGAGTTCTAAGTAAAATGTCACTATTGATATAGAATGTATCCTGCTCATCCTTTGCAGGGTGATTAGCAGGTATATTTAATGCCTCAAAGTTGTAATAGTCATATTCAATCTCAGGACCTTCTACTACTTCATAACCCATACCGGTAAATATTCTTTCAACCTCTTCTCTTGCAATTGAGTTAGGATGTCTATGTCCCATTTTAGGCTTCTTAGCAGGAAGAGTTACGTCGATTGTCTCTGCAGCAATCTTAGCTTCTAATTCCTGTCTTTCAAATACCTTTTTCTTTTCTTCAAGTTTTTCCTCAAGTTGAACTCTTGTATCGTTAACCATCTGACCAATTATTGGTCTTTGGTCTGCCGACACATCCTTCATTGATTTTAGCACTGATGTAAGTTTTCCTTTTTTACCAAGAAATGCAACTTTAATCTCATTAAGATCATCAGACTGTGTTGCATTCTCAATACGTTCCATAGCCTCATCAAGTATTGCTTTAAGCTGGTCTTTCATGTTTATCTTACCTTTCTTTAATATATTTTTCTTTTCTATTATTACTCCTTCGGATTGCTACATGCTCCGCATTCCCGCAATCCTTGCGCATAATATTTTTCTATTATTACTCCCACGGATTGCTACATGCTCCGCATTCCCGCAATCCTTGCGCATAATATTTTTCTACTATTACTCCCACGGATTGCTACATGCGCTCACGCATTCCCGCAATCCTACACAAAATTCGCATTTCGCATTGCTTCGCAACGCTTTCATGCTCATTTTGTGGCGTGTCATCAAAGGTAGTATGGTCACTCATATGCAAGCATATGTGACCATATACCTTTATGACACTGGAGCAATAAAAAAACCTCGTCTCTAACAAGGGACGAAGTCATCGCGGTACCACCCTGATTCTTTCACACCACTAATAATGATACTGCTCTACCAAGATACTTTCCTGATAACAATATCATCGTGCGAAAACACTCATGTGTGCTTAACGGGCACTAGCGGCTGCACCTACATAATATGAATACCATATCGTTCAATGCTGCACTCAGGTGTGAATGTCAATGTTAATATGAACCGATAGGGGCTTTCAGCCAGTGACCCCTACTCTCTGCCGGAATAAAAACATCTGTTGCTTTAACGCTCACCGTCAACGATTTATGAATATCTTTATTAATTTTAACAGATAAATAAACTATGTCAAGGGATAACTTTACAAAGTACCCTATCTCATTTATAATTACTGTAAGTGTGCTATTTAAAAAGTGCTGTAATACCAGCAAGAAACAGTGAGATATACGAAAGGACTACTATGAAAGCATTCTTTGAAAAGGTTGTAAAATTAATAAAAAGAGTATGTGCCAAATCTGCAGCAGATGCTATTTCAGCTTATTCAGGAGAAACAACCCTCTTTACCATACTCTCTTTCTTTCCTTTTGTTATCATTCTCTTGTCTGTTTTTCCTTTTCTTCCTATTAGTCAAGATAAGGTATTATCTGTGTTAGACACCTTAGTTAATCTGGAAGAAAATGCTGTTTTTGCAGGAGTAATTCAGGAAGTGTTCAAAACTAACACAGGCGCTGTTTTATCCTTTTCTATCATCACATTACTATGGTCTGCTTCTCGTGGTTTTATCTCCATAGTACGCGGTCTTAACAGAATCTACGAAGTAGAAGAATCCCGTAACTATATATTAATGCGAATTACTGCTATTATATATACTGTGATTTTCGCTATATTAATCGTACTTACTCTTGTGCTTTTAGTATTTGGCAACGCTATTTTTCACTGGATTTCAACACAATTTCCGGCAATAGGCAATATTGCCCTACTTGTTATAAGCATACGCGCCACTGTTATTCTAGGAATTTTACTTATTTTCTTCTTACTGATATACACAGTGCTTCCTAATAGAAAATCATCATTTGTATATGAGATTCCCGGAGCCTTAGTAACATCTGCAGGTTGGTTTGGATTCTCTTATTTGTATTCTATTTATGTTGATAACTGGGCAAATTCATCAAAAATGTATGGCAGCCTTTCCACTATAATTTTTCTTATGTTATGGCTGTATTTTTGTATGTACATTTTCTTTGTAGGCGCGGAAATCAACATCTCCGTACGAAAGTTTCTTGAAAGAATCCGTAAGGAGAAAAAGTCTTCTTAAAGTTTTTTCTAAGGATTGACCAATCTGGTAAGACTGTCTACTATTATGCATTCCTTAAAATAATGATTAAGTATCTCCTCACAATCAAATCCGGCTTTTGCCAACCATATGGCTCCATATTGGCTCATTCCCGTTCCGTGTCCGTATCCGCCACCTATAATCTCAATGCTTTTACCATCTTTACTCTCAGAAATATAGAAAAATCCAGAGGGCAGCATTTTCATATTCTTCTTTTCCACAGATGTTGTCTCCCCACTAGCCTCCTTCTTTTCTCCTTTACAAATAACAGTTTCATTAACAGGTGCCAGATACTTTCGTATATCACTTTGCCCCTTAATTTCTAACGATTTATCTGTACCCTCTACACTTAGAACATTAATCACCCCACTGGAATATCTTTCTTTAACGGTAATTTTCTTTATTTCACCCACATTCCACTTATTATTACTATGGGACTTTTCCAGTCTGTCATAATCTATGGTTGTCTTCCACCTGTACCAACTGGTGTTTTCTTCTATATATTCCTTGTTATCTTCTTTGTCATCTTTAAATCCTGCATCAATAAATGCCTGAAACACTTTTTCCTTACTTAAATCTGTGTTTTTCACATCTCCATCTTTCTCTGCTAAGGCGTTTTGCGATGTCTGTTCCATGGCTTTCATATTACCTTTTTTGCTACCACCAAAGACTTGCACTGCGTCTGCTATGTAGCCACATGATGTAGAAAAATAACAGGTTGTAGCCAATTTTTCTTTATGCACCAATACAAGTCCTTTTGTTTCATCTACAGCATTAATAGCCTCTTTAGTTCTTGGATTCTTGTTATATACCTGAAATGTAGTAGAATCATCTAGTGCTGCTCCATATTCTTTGTATTTATAATCTCTCATTTTATCCAAAGCATATGTTCTGGCACAAATTGCCTGAGCCTTATATGCCTCTTTTGGAGATGTTTTAGGCATTTCTCCGGGTAAAACTCCATATAAATAATTCTCTAAAGGTAATGTATTAACCACAACCAATCCATCTTTGGTTTTTAACACCGTTATACTTCCCTGATATGTTACATTTTCACTTCTTTTCAAAGACGTAATTGATAAAGCCTGATTATCAACTCCCGTAATTATAGCCGTGGTAAAGTCGTCTTTTTCTGTAAACGTGATATTATTAACATCTTTAGTTATTTTAACTTTTGTCGAATTATTGTATGTTTTTACAATAATACCGCTTTTGGAACTAATAGATACTTTTTCATGACTTATTTTTGTATAATTATTATTTTTAATGAGGACAGATATAGTTTCCAAGTTAGGTGCACAGTATACTATCCCGCAGACCTTATCATCTTTGATATATACAGTCACTTTCATTTTCTCATTATTCATCGCAACATCCTGCATATTGGTATACTTAACAGTTTGTCCGACTTTTTCATCTTGGGTGTTATCTGTAACTTCAGTTTTTCTTATAATCACATAATCTTTAGAAAGTGGTAGGTTTCCACTATCTTCTAAGAGCATATGGCCTTCCCTGCATTGTAATAAATAATCTTCTTTAACCGTGTAGCCAAAAATCACTTTCGTAATTATACCGTTTTGAGCCTCTATATCACATAACTGACCTACATACTCCTTTAACTGGTCTGCATTAGCAATAGAAAATGTCTTTTCCTTGCCATAATAAAATAAAGTAACGTTCTTATCAACTATATTGCTAATAAGAACATTACTTATCTTACCGTTTTTTAATGCTTCATCGAAGTTTTTTTCATTTTGTTTTATATTACTATTCTCTGTTATAGCCAACGAAGTTGTTTCGTCTGCTTTCACCACTGGAACTGACGCAGATTGTGAACCTTCTTCATTTTGCCTCTGTCCATAAAATGCATAGCATATTACTAGCATTCCAATGAACGTTACTATACCTTTAATGCACATATTTACTTTTTTGCTATCAAAGTTCTTTCTCAACTCTACTCTCCTTACTGCCTGACCACACCTACAGTAAAGTATATTAAGTTATGAAAAAAATATGATTACTCTACAGCAAATCTTTAACATCATCATAGAATACATGTCTATGTTTTGTTGTCTTCTTTATATGGTACAATACTTCATCTGCATTGCTAATAGCCTCATACACCGACTTTTTAGGTTCATTGACATCTACTTGAGGCACAAAGAATATACCTATCGAACACGAGAGTTTTCTCTCTTGTGGTATGGTAATCTTCTCTCCTAATGCTTCACACACTTCAGGCACAAAACTATCTCTTTCCTTTATTGTTGAATATACCAGTTTTGCAATAGAATCTATCTTTTCTCTATCCACGCTGTTAATAACCATCATAAACTCATCGCCGCCGTATCTTACCGCAAAGCCATTATTCTGTGCACAAATCTTTTTGATAATCTCTGCAAAGCCGCACAGAATGATATCTCCCACATCATGACCAAAGGTGTCATTGTAGTACTTAAAGTTATCAAGGTCAGCATACATTATAGTCAATTCATTCTTACATTTAACTCTTGCTGAAACTCCATATATCTGTTCAGTTTTCTCGACTAAACCTTGTCTGTTAAGAAGACCAGTAAGCATATCTGTAATTGCTAGTTGAGATAATCTGTCATTAACAATCTTTAATTCACTATTAATGCTTTCTATTTCTTTTTTATTCTCCAATCTCTCAATAGCCGAAAGCAATACTCTAAAACTAAACATGAATATAGGAAGTTCATCCTTAATATATGTATACTTACTGTTAAGAGAATTCCAACTGTCCTTCAGTTCTGAATATGTAATAAAGATACTGTTTTGTTTTTCATTAGTATATATAGGTGCTAATACAACCGAGTTAATTCTCTTATCGCCTAAAGCTGTTTCTACAAATTCCTTATATTCATAGTAGTTATTCTCAATTCTTGAAGTAACAACTTCTGTTCTATTATTCTTAAAGAAATCAAGTATATATGCAATCCTGTCTTTATCCAATTTGACATCTCTATCATCATATTTTACCTTTGGAACACCATTTTCAAAACGAATGAACAAAAGATGATCCATATTAAAATAATTCTTAAATGTACTGATTGAATTTTCTATAAGTTTCTTTACTGATTCATCGTGGCTTTCCACAACTTTCTGCCAAACAGCAAGGAATTCAACATACTCTCTTTGTCTTTGATAACTCTTCTTCACCGCAATAGCACTTACATTTTCATTAATCTCTCTAAGCGTAATTCCCTTTAATGAGATATTCCATCTCATAGGCATACTTTCTTTATGTTCTAAGAAGTTTTGAAGCATATTAACTTTGTATATGTAGCCCCTTCTTTCACAGAAATCTCTACATTCTTCTATAATACTCTTTGCTTCATCTTCCTTGCCTTCATGAATGCATAACAACGCCTTATCTATAGCGAACTGAGTTGCAGAGAAGAATAAGAATCCTGGAGAACTTGCCATATACTTTTGAGCATTGCAAAATGATTTCATGGCATCATCATATCTCTCATCTTCTATATATAGCAACCCTTTAATATAGTGACATAAAAACAAATCATCATCCCATAGATTTGCATAACTTTTTCTGTCTTCATTAGCATCTGTGGTGTAAACATGGTCTAAATACTGTAAGCATGTCTGAACTGCAATTCTGCAATTATACATAATTCCCATTCTATAATAGCATATAGCAACAAGACCATATATCTTAGACACGTTGCACACCCTGAGGCTGTCAACTCTAAGCATCTTTATTATAGATAATGTTTCCTCTAAATACTGTGATGCAATCTGATACTCGCTTGCAAGCATAGCATTTATAGCCATATTATATAAAGTTTCACCTACATATTCAGGCTCATCAAGTTTATTAAATATTATCAATGCCTTGTTATAGTAGTCATTTGCTTTTGCATATTTTTCATTAGCACAACAGTTATATCCCAAACCATTGTATATGTTGGCCTTTTCAAAATCATTGTTTGCTACTGTTGGAATCTCGCTCCAAAGGGTGTAATAATAATTGCACACATCAAAATATCCATTAGAAGATGAAATCATTACATTTTTCTTATATCCCTCAATGAGTAACTGCTCATTACCCAATTTAATGGCAAGTTTCACGCCCTTGTAGAAATACTTCAGTCTATCCTCTAAACCTTCTATTTCAGTATACTTCTCAGAATCACTGTCAAATGCAAACACATAAATATGAGCAAGCTGATTTAAATATCCGTATCTCTTGGCATTTTCAAGAAGTTGCGGAGAAACTTCCGCATCTTTATCTAAGAACAGCACATCTCTCCATCCGGAATAATCCGCCATAAAGTGTAATAGGCTGGCTCTAAATGCATTAAACTCATTATTCTGTTTAGTTGCTATATCTATACATTCCTTAGCATATCTTTTTGCATCCTTACTCTGTCCTGAATATATATGTATCTTTGCCATAATATATTTGTATCTAAAATCATTGTCTATGTTCCCTTCATCCGAGTTTTTCATAGCCTGTGCATATACTAAAGCGTCAGAGTTGTTATCTAGCATAAGAGCTATGTTAGCATATAACTCCATAAAAATAAACCTATATTTTTCAGGTATATGTAATTTCTCAACTCCAAGTTTTTTGTAAATAATCCTCAGATAATACTCCGCCTGATTAATTGCCAGCAAATGATACATATTGCTTAACTTAAGCAAATATTCTGGCATACTCTCAACTGAAAATGCAAAAATACTCTTAGTATCAGATATATTGTCTGAGTCATTAAAATTCCATTCTATAATACAATCATTCACATCTAAATAATCCATATATTTTTTCCATAAAGCAGCAGTATACTCTGGCACTTCACAGATTTCGTTATATGTTGATATTATGGAAATGTTGCTGTATTTTTCATTATTAATCATGCTAAGAAGAATTCTAAGTGTTGAATCGTTAGCATTGTTTATCCTATTAAACACAAAAAGAAGTGTCTCTCTAAGAGAAATGTACTGTAACATATTAGCAATGGACTCTTCCATCTTGCTACGTTCATACTGAATTTCACTTATAAGCACTTCATCTGCACGTTTACATATGCCCTTTTCAAAATATGACTTTATAATAGATTTATGAAGTTCATAAACCTTACACTCATCTAAAAAGTCATCAATGGACATACTATATTCTTCAAAATATATCTTTTTAATGCATGATAAGAACGGTTCATAGGCATCTGCCATTAATGAACCGTCAAATTCATGATATACATATCTTATTCCTTTTTTATCAGCAAAACATTCTGCAACATCTTCTTCTCTCAAATCCAAAGTGTTATAGTGTTTTATCATCAAAGCACTGCCTTCTGCAATAGAAAGATTCTGCGTCACAGAATTAATCAGATTAGTTACATAATCCACATATTTATTTGCCATAAATACCTCCGCAATTATTGTTATCTGTTGCGGGAAATGACATCTTTCATGTTGTAAAGACCTGCTGGCTTACCAGCCAAAAATCTTGCTGCCTCTATAGCACCTTTAGCGAATATTGCTTTTGAATATGCTGTATGCTTAATCTCGATTACTTCATCAGTACCGGCGAATATTATCTCATGTTCTCCTACTATTGTTCCGCCTCTTACTGCACTGATTCCTAATTCACTGCTTCCTCTGCTTTCACGCTTTGTGCTTCTGTCATATACATACTCAAACTTATTATCCGTGGCTTCATTAATTGTATCTGCTAAAGCAAGTGCTGTACCTGAAGGTGCATCTACTTTTTTGTTGTGATGCTTTTCAACTATCTCTATGTCAAAACCTGCCTCTGATAATAATGCACTTATGCCTGATAAAACATCACATATAGTATTAATTCCAAGACTCATATTAGCTGACTTTAAAACAGCAACCTTCTTTGAGGTCTGAGTAAGCTTGTCCAATTGTTCTTGAGACAAGCCGGTGGTACATACAACCACCGGAATACTTTTGTCGGCACAGTATTCAAATAAATCATCCATACAAGCTGTTGCAGAAAAATCGATTATTACATCTGCTTTAACATCACATTCCTTTATAGACTTAAATACAGGATATCCATTATTTACCTCAGTATTAATATCCACACCTGCTACAATTGCTATATTATCATCCTGTGCTGCCAAAGAGGTAATTACCTGTCCCATCTTTCCATTACAGCCATGCATTATTACATTTACCATATTATATCATACCTTTCCATTTATCTAAAGTATTATTTAAGTATTATTTCGCTTGATTATACCAACATCTATTTTACAAGGTTGAATTTTGCCATCTCTGCCTTTAAAACTTCAAGATGTGCAGGCTCCATATCTGTAAGAGGTCTTCTAAGACTTCCGCAATTAAATCCTGCAAGATTCATTGCAGCCTTTACCGGAATAGGATTAACCTCACTAAATAAAGCATCAACTAGTTTCAAATACTTAATCTGAAGTTCACGACTTGTTTTAACATCTCCTGCAAGATATGTAGCAACAATGTCATGAGTTTCCTGTGGTAAAATATTAGATAATACTGATATTACACCAACACCACCTAATGAAAGTACTGGTACAATCTGATCATCATTACCTGAGTATACAGCCAATTCACCGTTGGTTTCATCTACAACCTGTGCCACCTGAGAAATATTACCACTTGCCTCTTTAATACCAGCAATAAGGTCAATATCTCTAAAAAGTCTTGCAGCTGTAGCAGGCATAATATTACATCCTGTTCTTGATGGTACATTATATAAAATCATAGGTAATTCAGACTCTGTTGCTATAAGTTTGAAATGCTCATATAAGCCTTTTTGTGTTGCTTTGTTATAATATGGAGTAACAACTAATGTAGCATCTGCTCCTGCTTTCTTTGCTTCTTTTGAAAGATATACTGCTGTTGCTGTATCGTTAGAGCCTGTTCCTGCAATCACTGGAATCTGTCTTGCTGCTTTTTTTGCTCTAGCTGCTGCAACCCTAATGCATTCAATATGTTCATCCTCTGTTAATGTAGATGCCTCACCTGTAGTTCCGCATATTATAAGACTGTCTGTGCCATTATTAATATGGTAATCTACAAGTTCCTCAAGTTTTCCGTAATTAACGGTTAAATCATTGTTAAATGGTGTTACTAATGCCACACCTGCTCCTTTGAAAATTGTCATAATAAAATCCTCACTTTCATACTAATATATGTTAATGGACTACACTAATTCAACGGATTGCTCTACGCTATAGCGTCCTTGCACTCCTACACCAAATGAGCATTTTTCATGCTTATTTGGCGGCATGTCATATCATTCATCCCTTTTTGAGCTTTGCTCATAGGGCTGATGATATATGACATTTGAATTAAAAAAACCGACTTGTTAGTCGGCTCCATAAGTATTGCTATATAAATAAACTCTAATATAAGTCTAATGCAATTCTTACGGTAGCTCTCCATCCTAAGATGACAGTCATATGGTTATTGACCATATGCCCAGCAAATGACTCCAGCAAAGCCACTCACTTCGGCACTCATTCCTTTCATCCATCATCATCTATGTGCTGCATATCCTACGGACTACTATTACTAAGTGCGCCTCTACCATCTATAATTGCATTAATACTATCATTAGCAAATAAAAGTGTCAAGACATTTTTATCTATTTTTCTGACAAATCTATGATATTTCTTCTTGTATCATTAAAGCATCTTCATCATACTCCATTTTACTAACAGAAACTTCAAATGCTACTCTTTTTTCAACTTCTGTCTCACTAATCTTTTTCTGATACTCTCTAGATTGAATTCTTCCCCATATCTGAAGATGCCCTCCAACCTTAAAACTGTCCGCAAATCTGGCATTTCTTCCCCAACATATGCAAGGAATATAGTCTGATTTTCCATATGGTCTGTTAACTGCAAGTAAAAGGTCTGCAATCTCTCTCCCAAGAGGTGTTTTTCTGTACACAGGAAGTTTGCAAATATATCCATCCAAGAATATACTGTTAGGATTAACGATATCTTCTATCCCCTCTAATATCTCAATTTCTCTCACAAAAACAGACAATACAAGTCTATTTTTTAACTCTTCATGACGATTGTACGAACGAAATTGTCCGCTAACTTGAATGAACTTACCTATGTAGTCCTTCTTAACATCAATAAGTCTGTCTGAAACCATTAATGGAATTATATCATGGGAAGAACTTAGTCTTCCAACTGATACTTCAAGGCAATAAAAACCTTCCCCAAATACATCATGGCTAAACACAAAATTACTAACCACCTCACCCGCTATTGTTACCTGATTGTTGTCAAAAATCTTATCTGTCATTTTGTAACGCTCCTCTCTTTTTTCAAAAGTGTTTTAATATTTTTCCTTTACTAGTATATGGAAAATATAATTATTTAGAACCACATTTTAAACTTATTTTTTAAAAATATCAACACAAATTATCATTTTTTTACATTATTTTTACCAAAATCCCAATTTCATCACTTTTTTAACAATTAAAAAGATATTCATAAATCATTGAATTTTAATATTTATGTGATACAATGTTTAAGATTAAGAACATAGTTTGAAAGGATTGTTATGAAGACTAAAAGAGAAGATATTAGAAACATTGCAATTATAGCCCATGTTGACCACGGAAAAACCACTCTAGTTGATGAATTACTTAAACAAAGTGGTGTTTTTAGAGCCAATCAGGAAGTTGCTACGCGTATTATGGACTCCGGCGACATAGAAAGAGAACGTGGCATTACCATATTATCAAAGAATACTGCTGTTAATTATAACGGTACTAAAATTAATATTATTGACACTCCTGGACATGCTGATTTTGGTGGCGAAGTAGAACGTGTACTAAAAATGGTTAATGGTGTTGTTTTAGTTGTAGACGCATTTGAAGGTGCTATGCCACAGACCAAGTTCGTTCTAAAGAAAGCCTTAGAACTAAATCTGCCAGTTATAGTATGTATTAATAAAATCGACCGTCCTGAAGCAAGACCTGCTGAAGTAATCGACGAGATTCTTGAATTATTCATTGAACTAGATGCAAGTGACGACCAGTTAGACTGTCCATTTGTATATGCGTCAGCCAAGGAAGGTGTAGCCATCCTTGAACTTGATGACACACCAGAGAATATGACACCTTTATTTGAAACTATTATTGACTACATTCCTGCTCCGGAAGGTGACCCAGAGGCTGGAACACAGTTGCTCATCTCTACTATTGATTATAATGAATATGTAGGCCGTATTGGTGTAGGTAAAGTAGACAACGGAAGCATTAAGGTTAATCAAGAGGTTGTAATCGTTAATGCTCATGAACCTGATAAGAAGAAAAAGGTTAAGGTAAGCAAACTTTACGAATTTGAAGGGCTTAAAAAGGTTGAGGTTACTGAGGCTGGAATTGGTTCTATAGTTGCTATATCCGGCATAACTGACATACACATTGGAGATACTTTATGTAGTGTTGACAACCCTACCCCTATTCCTTTCCAGAAGATATCAGAGCCTACCATTGCAATGAATTTTATTGTAAATGACAGTCCACTGGCAGGTAAGGAAGGTAAGTTTGTTACTTCAAGACATTTACGAGACAGACTTTTTAAAGAACTTAACACCGATGTCAGCCTCCGTGTAGAAGAAACTGATTCAACTGATTGCTTCAAGGTAAGTGGTCGTGGGGAGTTACATTTATCTATTCTTATTGAAAATATGCGTAGAGAAGGTTTCGAATTCGCGGTAAGTAAGGCTGAAGTATTATATAAAAAGGATGAAAATGGTGCTCTTCTTGAGCCAATGGAAAAGGCAATTATTGATGTTCCTGAAGAATTCGCTGGTACTGTTATCGAAAAACTTGGTACTCGCAAAGGTGAACTTACTAATATGTCTATGAGCGGCACAGGTTCTTCAAGACTTGAATTTAGCATTCCTGCAAGAGGTCTTATTGGATATCGTGGAGAGTTTATGACTGATACAAAGGGTAACGGTATTTTAAATACTCTTTTTGACGGATACGGCGAATACAAAGGAGATATTCAATATAGAAAACAAGGTTCATTAATAGCATTTGAATCCGGTGAAGCTGTAACCTATGGTCTTTTCAATGCTCAGGAGCGTGGAACCTTATTTATCGGACCAGGGGAGGCTGTGTATGCTGGTATGGTTGTTGGTCAAAATGGAAAGACTGACGATATCGAACTTAATGTATGTAAAAAGAAGCAACTTACCAACACTCGTTCTTCAAGCGCTGATGAGGCTTTAAGACTTACTCCTCCTAGAATTCTTTCACTGGAGCAGGCCTTAGAATTTATTGATACTGACGAACTTTTAGAAGTTACACCTAAGAGTCTTAGAATTAGGAAGAAGATTTTAGACCCTACTATGAGAATGAGAGCAAAGCGTAATTCGTAAAATCATATTATGCTTGTTGTTCAAACACTTTATACATTACTACACAAAAGGAAGGAGTTATCTATGGAAATTATTAAGAAAAAGAAACTACAAAAGATTGGTTTAGATTATTTATTTACTATAATTTTAGTTTTGTTTTTGATTTTTGTAGTGCCAAGAATTATTAACTTTATGCTTCCTTTTGTTATTGGATATATTATTTCTCTCCTTGCTAACCCATTTGTCAGATTCATGGAAAAGCGGGTTAAGATAATTAGAAAGCATGGTTCTGTACTTATTATTGCTTTGGCTATAGCAGGTGTTGTGGCTTTACTGTATTTTGCAGGCTCTGCTTTGATTGACCAGTTCTCTTCTCTTGCAGAAGATGCTCCAGGAATAATTGAAAGCATGAAGGAAGAGGCAGAAGTTATTTCAAACAAGCTTACAAAGGTTTATAATAAGCTTCCTGAATTTATTCAGAAATATGTAGACAAAATCAAAGATAGCTTTTTGTCAGCTGGTGCTACTTCATCAGAAAATGGCGGCTTTGGATTTAACTATGCCTGGGTCAGCCGTACTGCAAAAAGTATCGTAGATATTCTATTTGCAATCTTCTTCTCAATAATGAGTGCGTATTTCTTTACTGCTGACAGAGACATTCTTTCAGAGGGTTGCAAAAAGATAATTCCTGCTTCTACTCTAAAAAACATATCTGATGTAACCGGACATATTAAAAAGGCCGTTGGAGGATATTTTAAAGCTCAGTTTAAAATAATGCTTGTAATGGTTGCTATAATGTATATAACTCTGAAAATATCAGGAGTAAACTACAGTTTTCTTATTTCTCTTGGAATCGGAATTTTAGACTTACTCCCTGTATTTGGCACAGGTGCTGTTCTTTGGCCATGGGCGTTGTACAAACTTTTACTTGGAGATTACTTTATGGCAGCGGTTCTTATGATTCTATACGGAGCCTGTCAAGTTATAAAACAACTGTTGCAGCCAAAGGTTGTTGGTGACAGTATAGGAATTAATTCCTTTATGACCCTGTTTTTGCTCTTCATAGGTTATCGTATTGGTGGGTTACTTGGAATACTAATCGCCATTCCGCTTGGGTTAGTGTTAATCAATCTTTTTAAGGCTGGTGCTTTTGATACATTGATAAATGATACGAAGTATTTGATTAAAATGATTACTGATTTTCAGAAAGAGAATAAAGTATAAAACAGAATTTATAGTTTCAAAAAGAAATACCTCTCTCTTTACTTAAATGTGAGAGGTATTCTTTTTTGTTAAGTTCTTCATCAAACTGAAAGTTGTTTATCAAAGCTTTTATAATGAATAAATCAGCATACCAAGCCCTGCCGATATAAGTATCATCAGTATCGGAGATGGTTTTTTCTTAAATGCAAGCTTTGCTACGACGCTGATTGCTATCAATATGGCAAATATAATAA
>JAFQMS010000004.1 GCA_017396145.1 Lachnospiraceae bacterium | reverse complement strand
TGCACAGAGACCTCGTCTTGCAGTATTTAGAAGCAATAATCATATGTACGCTCAAATTATCGATGATACAGTTGGTAATACTTTAGTATCAGCTTCAACTCTTCAGAAAGATGTTAAGGCTGAATTAGAAAAGACTAATAATATTGAAGCAGCAGCACAGCTTGGTACTGTAATTGCTAAAAAGGCTTTAGAAAAGGGTATTACAACAGTTGTCTTCGATAGAGGCGGTTTCATATATCAGGGTAAAGTTAAAGCATTAGCAGATGCAGCAAGAGAAGCTGGTCTGGAATTCTAGTCGAGGAGGAAAAAACATGAAACGTACTATAGTTGATGCTAGTCAGTTAGAGTTAGAAGATAAAGTAGTATCAATCAAGCGTGTTACTAAGGTTGTAAAAGGTGGACGTAACTTCAGATTCACTTGCTTAGTAGTTGTTGGTGACAAGAACGGACACGTTGGTGCAGGATTAGGAAAGGCATCAGAAATTCCTGAAGCTATCCGTAAAGGAAAAGAAGATGCTATGAAGAATCTTATTACTTTACCTTTAGATGAAGTAAACAGCATCCCACATGATTTTGTTGGTGAATTTGGCAGCTCAGAAGTATTACTTAAGAGAGCTCCAGAAGGTACAGGTATCATCGCAGGTGGTCCTGTTCGTGCCGTAGTAGAACTTGCCGGAATCAAGAACATCCGTACAAAGTCTTTAGGCTCAAGAAATAAGCAAAATGTTGTACTTGCTACAATTAATGGTTTATCCCAGTTAAAGACTCCACAGGAAGTTGCTAAGCTTCGTGGCGTAGCTGTAGAAGAACTTTTAGGTTAGGAGGACAATTAAATGGCTGAGAAGAAATTAAAAATTACTTTAGTAAAGTCTACAATTGGTGCAGTTCCTAAGAACAGAAAAACTGTTGAAGCATTAGGACTTAGAAAGATCCGTCAGACTGTAGAAATGCCAGATAACGCAGCAGTTAGAGGAATGATTCATCAGGTTAAGCATTTAGTAGAAGTAGAAGAGATTTAATTACCATTACATGTAAGGAGGTGCGTTAAGGAATGAATTTATCAGAATTAAAGTCTGCAGAAGGTTCAAAGCACAATGATAATTTCAGAAGAGGCCGTGGTCACGGTTCCGGCAACGGTAAGACTGCTGGTAAAGGTCACAAGGGTCAGAAGGCACGTTCAGGAGCTCCTAGAGTTGGCTTCGAAGGTGGACAGATGCCTTTATATAGAAGAATTCCTAAGAGAGGATTCACAAACAGAAATTCAAAGGATATCGTTGCATTAGATGTTTCTTTACTTAACAGATTTGAAGATGGTTCAGTAGTTACTGTTGAAACATTATTAAATGTTAAGAGTGAAACTCAGCAGAAAGGACCAGATCGTAAGAAAGGTCTTATTGCAAACGAATTTGATGGAGTTAAGATTCTTGGAAACGGAGAATTAACTAAGAAGCTTACAGTTCAGGCAAATGCTTTCAGCGAGAGCGCAAAGGCTAAGATTGAAGCTTTAGGTGGAAAAGCCGAGGTGGTATAAGAATGTTTACAAAAGTACGTAATGCTTTTAAGATTAAAGATATTCGCGATAGACTTATATACACATTCTTTGCATTGATTATTGTAAGAATTGGTTGTCTTATAACTATTCCGGGTATCAATCCAGAGTTAATTAAAAGCTTTTTCGATAGTTTTGCAGGAAGTGATTTTGCTAATGCGCTTACAGGTGGTTCATTAGAATCAATGACCATCTTTGCATTAAACATTTCCCCATATATCACATCATCAATCATTATGCAGCTCTTAACAATAGCTATTCCAAAGCTTGAAGAACTTCAAAAAGATGGTGAAGATGGAAGAAAGAAAATTGCTGAGATTACACGTTATTTAACAGTGGCTTTAGCAGTTCTTCAGAGTGCAGCAATGTCTATTGGATTTGCTAACAGCGGATATCTTGAGAAAGATTTTAAGACTATCGCAATCGTAGTAATCTCAATGACAGCAGGTTCTGCATTCTTAATGTGGTTAGGTGAAAACATCACTGAAAAGGGAGTGGGAAATGGTATTTCTATAATCCTTCTTATAAACATTACATCGAGAATGCCTAAAGATATTAGCAACTTATATAAGCAGTTTATTAAGGGTGCTGATAATACAATTAATGCTGTTATCTCAGCTGCAGTAATTCTTGCAGTTATAATATTTGTTGTAGTATTCGTTGTAATACTTCAGGACGGTGAAAGAAGAATTCCTGTTCAGTACTCAAAGAAGGTACAGGGAAGAAAAATGGTTGGAGGTGCTTCATCACACATTCCACTTAAAGTTAACACAGCTGGTGTTATCCCTGTAATCTTTGCAAGCTCATTACTTCAACTTCCAGTTGTTATTTCTCAGTTCTTTGGGATTACCCCAGCATCGGGAATGATAACTAAGAATGGCGAAACTGTTCATGCTTCAGTATGGCAGATGATGCTTAAGATGTTCTCACAGGATTCATGGTTTAATTTTAAGAGCTTTAGTGAGTTTAAGTATACTTTAGGTTTAGTAGTATACATTCTCCTGCTTATATTCTTTGCATATTTCTATACTTCAATTACATTTAATCCAATTGAAGTATCAAACAATATGAAGAAGCAGGCAGGATTTATACCGGGTATCAGACCTGGTAAACCAACAACAGATTATCTTACACATGTACTTAACTGTGTAATATTTATCGGTGTTACAGGACTTGCTATAGTTGCTATTATCCCTATCTTCTTCCAGGGAACATTTAATGCAAATGTTAGTTTTGGTGGAACTTCAATAATCATCGTAGTAGGTGTTGTTATTGAAACATTAAAGCAGGTGGAATCACGTATGCTTGTTCGCCATTACAAAGGATTCTTAAACGACTAATAAGGCGAAAGTCTTTGTCGTAGTAATATAGCAGAAGCTGTAGAATTTCTTCTACAGCTTTTGCGACCTTATTTTATAGGATTCAAGAGTTATGTGTTATGCACTATTTACATTCATTGAATCTGTGTTGGATGATAACCTAGGCTAGCCCGGTGGGTGAGGCTTGATTATGAAATGGAGAAACTTAAATGAAGATAATAATGCTTGGTGCACCTGGTGCAGGAAAAGGAACACAGGCTAAAAAAATAGCTGAAAAATATATGATACCACATATCTCAACAGGAGATATTTTTAGAGCAAACATTAAAAATGGAACAGAGTTAGGAAAAAAGGCTAAAACTTATATGGATCAGGGTCTTTTGGTTCCAGATGAATTAGTAGTAGATTTAGTAGTAGACAGAGTTGGTCAAGATGACGCAAAAAATGGTTATGTATTAGATGGTTTCCCAAGAACAATTCCTCAGGCTCAGGCACTTGACAGCGCTTTAGAGGCAATTGGAGAAAAGGTTGACTATGCAATTAACGTAGAAGTTCCAGATGAGAATATAATTAGAAGAATGTCAGGTAGAAGAGCATGTGTAGCATGTGGAGCAACTTATCATTTAGTTCATATTCCACCAAAGCAGGAAGGAATATGCGATACATGTGGTAAGGAACTTATACTTCGTGATGATGATAAACCAGAGACTGTTAAGAAAAGACTTGATGTATATCATGAGCAGACACAGCCACTTATTGATTACTATACTGAAAAAGGCATCTTAAAAGAAGTTGATGGTACAGTAGATATGGCAGATGTCTTTGCTGCAATTACAGACATTTTAGGAGCATAATAACAATCAAATCGCTCAGAAACGAGGATTAATATGTCGGTGACAATTAAATCTGGGAGAGAGATAGAACTCATGAAGGAGGCAGGAAGAATTCTTGCCATCGTTCATGAGGAACTAGGGAAGATAATTAAACCTGGAATTACTACTTTAGATATTGATAGAAAGGGCGAGGAAATAATAAGGAGTTATGGCTGTATTCCTTCCTTTCTAAATTATTCCGGATATCCCGCGTCTATTTGCGTTTCGGTAAATGATGGGGTGGTTCATGGTATACCAAGGGATGATTATTATATAGAAGAAGGCGACATTGTAAGTCTTGATGCAGGCGTTTTATACAAAGGCTATCATTCAGATGCAGCGAGAACCTGGGCGGTAGGTGAGATAAGCGACAATGCTAAAAGACTTATAGAGGTAACGAAACAAAGTTTCTTTGAAGGTATAAAATATGCTAAGCCGGGATATCACATTAACGATATTGGCAGTGCAATTCAAAAATTTGTTGAAGACCATGGGTATTCGGTTGTAAGACAACTAACCGGCCATGGAATAGGAAGTGCCCTTCATGAAGACCCACAGATTCCGAATTTCCATCAGAGAAGAAGAGGAAAGAAGTTGGAACCGGGAATGACATTGGCTATAGAGCCTATGGTTAACGAAGGTCACTATGATGTATGCTGGCTTGATGATGACTGGACTGTTGTTACAGCAGATGGTTCATTGTCAGCGCACTATGAGAATACAATCCTTATAACAGAGGATGAGCCGATAATACTTTCCATATAGTTAGCGGAGGCGATAGTGGTGAACATAGAATTTGGTCAGATAGTATTTTCAAAAGCAGGACACGATGCAGGGACAGCTTATGTAGTATTAGAAGTTGATGGAGACAGAGCGCTTGTTAGTGATGGAAAATATAAACTTATTGAAAAGCCCAAAAGAAAGAATATAAAGCACCTTCAACCGACTAATTATATAGAAGATAGTCTTAAAGGTAAAAAGGAGCAAGGATTCCTAAGAAATGAAGATATAAAGAGATGTTTAAAATTATATCATAGCATAGTAAGTTTGCAGATTGGAGAGAGAGATGTCAAAGGCAGATGTAGTTGAAATTGAAGGAACAGTAATTGAAAAGTTACCAAATGCAATGTTTCAGGTAGAACTTGAAAATGGACATAAGGTATTAGCTCATATTAGCGGAAAGCTTAGAATGAACTATATCAGAATTCTTCCTGGAGACAAAGTAACATTAGAATTATCACCATATGATCTTACAAAAGGAAGAATTATATGGAGAGATAAATAAAAAAATTAAAATTATGCTTGATATTTGCAAGTGCAAATGTTATAATAGCGATTGGACTTTTGTGAAAGGAGTGTGTTGAAGTGAAGGTCAGAGCATCTGTAAAACCTATTTGCGAAAAGTGCAAAATCATTAAAAGAAAGGGAAGCATCAGAGTAATCTGTGAAAACCCAAAACACAAACAAAGACAGGGCTAATAACCAATAGTTTATTAGACCCGTGTTTTTGTGTCTAATTTTGAGCGGCTGAAGTGATGCAACACGCGGTTTAGTTGCAAGCACTTGTTTAAATAAAGGGACTAAGCATGATAATATACATTTCACCACACAGATAGGCAGTTTGTGTGATATTGTGATGTTTGGTCGACGTTAAGCATCAATGCCAGATGCTGGCGAAACGGCAGAGTCATTACTGTGGTTTCAAATAAGATAAACATATACTTAATTATTATTAAATTGATGGAGGTGTAATACGCACATGGCTCGTATCAGTGGTGTAGATTTACCAAGAGAGAAACGTGTAGAGATTGGTCTTACTTATATTTACGGTATCGGTAGAGTTAGTTCTAATCGTATTTTAGCTGAGGCTAAAGTTAATCCTGACACTCGTGTTAAGGATTTAACTGATGAAGAAGTAGGTAGAATCCGTGACGTTATTGACGCAACACAGACAGTAGAAGGTGATCTTCGTAGAGAAATCGCTCTTAACATCAAGAGATTACAGGAAATCGGATGCTATAGAGGAATTCGTCATAGAAAAGGACTTCCAGTTCGTGGACAGAATACAAAGAATAATGCCAGAACTCGTAAGGGTCCAAAGCGTACCGTAGCTAATAAGAAGAAATAGTTTTGGTTATTGAACGATACGCTTACGCGTACCGTAGCCAACAAGAAGAAATAATTTTGGTTATTGAACGATACGCTTACGCGTACAGTTGCTAATAAGAAGAAATAGTTCTTATATTAGTGATGTTTTCGCGTAATTTATAAGTTAACAAGAAGAAATAATAGATTAAAATCCAACAGGAGGGTTTGTTAAATGGCTAAGAAAGCAACTACAGCAACTAAAAAAGTGGCTAAAAAGCGTGTTAAAAAGAACGTTGAACGCGGACAGGCACATATTCAGTCATCTTTTAACAATACAATAGTTACCCTTACAGATGCTGAGGGTAATGCTCTTTCATGGGCAAGTGCCGGCGGTTTAGGATTCAGAGGCTCTAAGAAGTCTACTCCATACGCAGCACAGATGGCAGCTGAAACAGCAGCTAAGGCAGCAGTTGTTCATGGTTTAAAGAGTGTTGAAGTTATGGTTAAAGGTCCTGGTTCAGGAAGAGAAGCAGCAATCCGTGCTCTTCAGGCATGCGGTATTGAAGTAACTAGTATTACAGATGTTACTCCAGTTCCACACAATGGCTGCAGACCACCAAAACGCAGAAGAGTCTGATTTTATTTAGGAGGTGCAAAGACATGGCAAGAGATATGGGTCCTGTATTAAAGAGATGTAGAGCTCTTGGACTTGAACCTATGTATTTAGGTATTGATAAGAAGTCTAATAGAACTTCAGCAAGAGCTGGTAAGAAGACAAGCGAATACGGATTACAGTTAAGAGAAAAACAGAAAGCTAAATTTATATATGGCGTATTAGAAAAACCTTTCAGAAACAACTTTGAAAAGGCTAAGAAGATGAAATTAGGAACAACTGGTGAGAACCTTATGATCCTTCTTGAACTTAGACTTGACAATGTTCTTTTCAGAATGGGTTATGGTAGAACAAGAAAAGAAACAAGACAGATTGTAGACCACAAGCATGTTCTTGTTAATGGAAAACAGGTTAACATCCCATCATACACAGTTAAGGCTGGAGATGTAATCGAAATCAAAGAAAAGCACAAGGGTGACCAAAGATATAAAGATATCCTTGAAGTTACAGAGGGTAGACTTGTTCCAGCATGGCTTGAAGCTGATCATGCTAACTTAAGCGGTGTTGTAAAGGAATTACCAACAAGAGATATGATTGATGTTCCTGTAAACGAAGTGCTTATCGTCGAGTTGTATTCTAAGTAATAAATAGGCAGGTAAAGCTCAAAAGGAGGGTCCTATAGTGTTAGATTTTGAAAAACCAAAAATAGAAATTGCAGAAATTTCAGAAGACAAGAAGTATGGACGTTTTGTTGTTGAACCACTCGAAAGAGGTTATGGTACAACACTTGGTAACTCTTTGAGAAGAATTATGTTATCATCCCTTCCGGGTGTAGCAGTGAGCCAGGTAAAGATTGATGGCGTTGTTCATGAGTTTAGTTCAATTCCAGGTGTAAAGGAAGATGTAACTGAGATTATTATGAACATCAAGAAACTTGCTATCAAGAATACAAGCGAGAGCAGCGAACCTAAGACCGCATATATCGAGGTTGAAGGAGAGAGAGTTGTAACAGCAGCTGATATCGTTGTTGATTCAGATATTGAGATTCTTAACAAAGACCTTGTTATCGCTACATTAAATGGTGGTGCTGATTGTAAGTTATACATTGAACTCACAATTACAAGAGGCAGAGGATATATCAGTTCTGACAAGAATAAGAACGATGAATTGCCAATTGGCGTTATTCCAATTGACTCGATTTATACTCCAATTGAACGTGTTAATTTAACAGTTCAGAACACTCGTGTAGGTCAGATTACAGATTATGACAAGCTTACATTAGATGTATATACTAACGGAACATTAGCGCCAGACGAGGCTGTCAGCCTTGCAGCAAAGGTTTTAAGTGAGCATCTTAATTCATTCATTGACTTATCAGATAGCGGAAGAAAGATGGACGTTATGATTGAGAAGCCAGATGATGAAATGGGTAAGGTTCTTGAAATGAGCATAGATGAATTAGAATTATCTGTTCGTTCATATAACTGCTTAAAGAGAGCAGGAATTAATACTGTTGAAGAATTAACTAACAAGACTTCTGAAGATATGATGAAAGTAAGAAATCTTGGTCGTAAGTCACTTGAAGAAGTGTTAGCTAAGTTAAAAGAACTTGGTTTATCACTTAATGTTAGTGACGATTAATCACTAGACTTTAAGGAGGTAACAAAATGGCAGGATATAGAAAACTTGGAAGAACTTCAAGTCAGAGAAAAGCTTTACTTCGTAGCCAGGTAACAGCACTTATCAACAATGGTAAGATTGTTACTACTGAAGCAAAAGCAAAAGAAATCCGTTCAATCGTTGAAGGATTAATCGCTTTAGCTGTTAAGGAAAAAGACAATTACGAGACTGTAACTGTTAATGCTAAAGTATATGAGAAAGATAAAGATGGTAACAGAGTTAAGAAGGAAGTTGATGGTAAGAAGGTAGATGTATTTACTACTGTTGAAAAGACTATCAAGAAGGATATGCCATCTCGTCTTCATGCAAGAAGAAAGATGCTTAAGGTTCTTTATTCAGTAACTAGTGTATCTGACAAGAATGCTGGAAAGAAGAAGAGCACTAAGAAGGTTGATTTAACTGACAAGTTATTCAATGAAATCGCACCTAAGTATGCTAATCGTAACGGTGGATACACAAGAATCGTTAAGATTAAACAGCGTAAGGGTGACGGAGCTATGGAAGTATTAATTGAATTAGTATAATTAAAGCTTAGACTCTATATAAAGAAGGCTCGCCTTAAGGCGAGCCTTTATTGAAATAAAGGAGACGCAATGGGAATTATCAAAACAGGCAAGTTAATGTTTGATTACATCAGAAGAGATGAAGAAGATAAAGTAATAGCGGTAAATCGTGCCCTTGATGATATCAATTTAGATATTAAGGAAGGGGATTTTGTTGCTATACTTGGACATAACGGGTCAGGTAAATCTACACTTGCAAAGCACCTTAATGCCATACTTACGCCAACTGAAGGAACAGTATGGGTAGACGGACATAAAACAAATGATGAAAAATCAGTGTGGGACATAAGAAAAACTACAGGAATGGTATTTCAAAATCCCGATAATCAGATAATAGGTAACGTAGTAGAAGAAGATGTGGCATTTGGCCCTGAAAACCTTGGAGTACCAACTAATAAGATAATTAAAAGAGTGGAAGAAAGTCTTAAAATGGTGTCTATGGAAAAATACAGACATCATTCACCTAATAAACTTTCAGGGGGACAAAAGCAAAGAGTTGCCATAGCAGGAATAATGGCGATGAGGCCAAAATGTATCGTGTTAGACGAGCCTACAGCAATGCTTGATCCCGATGGAAGACAGGAAGTTATTTCTACTGCGCTAAGACTTAATAAGGAAGAAAATATAACTATAATTCTTATAACTCATTATATGGATGAAATAGTTAATGCAGATAAAGTAATAGTAATGGATAAGGGTAAGGTGGTTATGACTGGAACACCTAGAGAGATATTTAACAGGCCTGGGGAACTTGAAAAATATAGAATTATACTCCCACAGGTTAGTCGTCTTGCGATAGAACTGTCTAAATCCTTAGAAGGCTTTTCCCTTCCGGTACTGACAGTGGAAGAATTAACAATGAAGGTAATGGAATATAAAAATGCCAATAATACTAGATCATATTAATTATATTTATAGCGAAAAAACTGTATATGAAAAAGCAGCCTTAAAAGATGTTTCGTTGGTTATTAATGACGGGGAGTTCATCGGAATAATCGGGCATACAGGCTCTGGGAAGTCTACACTGGTACAGCATCTTAATGGACTTATTAAGGCAAGTAGCGGACATATATATTTTAATGGAGAGGATATATATGATGACGACTATGACATGAAAAAGCTTAGAAGCAAGGTTGGACTGGTATTTCAGTATCCTGAGCATCAGTTGTTTGAAGCAACGGTATATGAGGATGTGAGCTTTGGACCGAAGAATCTTGGCCTTAAGGGCGTTGATTTAGAACTAAGAGTTTACAATGCGCTTAAAGCGGTAGGAATCGGTGAAGACCTGATAGATGCCTCTCCTTTTGAATTGTCCGGCGGGCAAAAAAGAAGAGTTGCCATTGCCGGGGTGCTTGCTATGGAACCTGAGTATCTTATATTGGATGAGCCATGCGCCGGACTTGACCCAAAGGGACGAGAAGAGATTCTTGAACTTATAAGTAAACTCCACAGAGAAAAGAAAATAACAATTATTCTTATCTCCCATAGTATGGAGGATGTGGCAGATTATGTAGAGCGCCTGCTGGTAATGGATGATGGTATGGTACTAAAAGATGATACGCCACAGAATGTATTTGCTGATTATAAAGAATTAGAAAAAATAGGTCTTGGAGCACCAGAGGTAACATATGCGGTGCAGCAATTGAAGGAGAAAGGCTTTAATATAGATGGTACGCCCATTAATATAAATCAGGCAAAGGAAATGATTTTGAAAGGTATTTTCAATGATTAGAGATATAACCATAGGACAATACTATCCGGTTAATTCAGTTTTGCATAAGTTAGACCCAAGAATTAAAATAATTGCTACCATGATGTTTGTGGTAGAGTTATTTGTGTTTGACAGTTTTCTTGGTTATGTGTTGATGGCAGCAGGACTTGGCGCAGTAATATTAGCAAGTCATGTGCCTTTAAGACACATTTTAAAGGGACTAAGGCCGGTATTGTTTCTGTTGATATTTACAATTTTATTAAATACAATTCACGCCACAGGGGACAATGTCTTAGTGGAGTGGGGATTTGTAAGAATTACAGTGGAAGGACTGATAAATGCTGCATTTCTTGCTATAAGACTAATTATGCTTATTATTGGCTCTTCTTTACTTACATTTACCACAACGCCAAGTGAACTGACAGATGGTATAGAAAAACTAGGTACACCTCTTAAGGTGTTCAAGGTTCCTGTGCATGAGATGGCTATGATGATGTCTATTGCCCTGCGCTTTATTCCGATTCTTGTGGAAGAAACGGACAAAATCATGAAGGCACAGCAGGCGAGAGGTGCCAACTTTGACACGGGAAGCATAGTGCAAAAGGCAAAATCTTTAGTGCCATTACTTGTACCGCTGTTTGTGTCGGCATTTAGACGTGCAAATGATTTGGCTATGGCAATGGAGGCGAGGTGCTACCGAGGTGGCAAGGGAAGGACCAAGATGAAGCCTTTGAGATTTGGGGGAAAAGACTACCTAACCATGGTAGGATTAGCAATGTACCTTGCAATGCTGATTGTTGTGGTATAGGACATTTGTGGATATGAGATAAATTGATTGAATCTAAGAATTAATGTGGCAGACAGGAGAATTATCCGTATGAGAAGAATTTTTATGAAAATTGCATATGACGGAACAGATTACTGCGGCTTTCAGATTCAGGATAATGAGATTACGGTGGAGCAGATTCTCAATGAAAAGCTTAGCGTTCTTCTCAAGGAGGAGATTAAAGTAATTGGTGCCAGTAGAACGGATTCAGGGGTACATGCTCTTGGAAATGTAGTGGTATTTGACACTCAGGCAAGAATGGATGCAGAGAAGATGGCGACAGCTTTAAACACCCATTTGCCACAGGATATAAGAGTGATGTATTCTAAAGAGGTGGCAGGGGATTTTCATCCAAGACACAGGGATACTGTGAAGACTTATGAGTATAAGATATATAATGCCAAGGTAAATAACCCCCTTCTTTCCAGATACACTCAATTTGAGTATTTGCCCCTTGATGTGGAAAGAATGAAGCAGGCAGCAAAGTATATTCCGGGAGAGCGTGATTTTAAAGCGTTTTGTAGCTCTAAGACAAGTGCACTGAGCACAGTGAGAAATGTATATAGCGTTGATGTGCTGGTGGAGGAAAAAGATGAGCGCGTTGAGGCTTTCTGTGAGGACTTCACACCAAAACTTATTACAATAAGGGTTAAGGGTAACGGCTTTCTCTATAATATGGTGCGAATTATTGCCGGCACCTTAATTGCGGTAGGGAAAGGACGATTAGAGCCTGAATGTGTGAAAAAAGCACTGGAGAGTCTGAATAGAGGAGACGCAGGACCAACAGCTCCGGCTAAGGGCTTGACTTTGGTAGAGATTAAATATGAATAGATTAGGCATATAGACCTATTGTCAAAAAATGTATCGGTATAGTATAATAATACTGTATAATTTAGTCGGGGCAAACTAGTAGAAATACTAGGACGCAAAGCATAGAGTCTAAGATGGTGGTACTGTAGGTATAACATTATGATAGTCTGGCTGCAATGAGAAATCATTGCAGCCTTTTTTCTTATTAAGGAAGTTATTGTAGGGCAAAATGTGCAAGAAAGTATGTATGTCAAAAAATAGCCTTTTTAAAACAAGAATTAGCAAAAGTATTAAGGAGAAATAGAATGGGAAAGAAAATATTAATAATTGTCAGTGCATTCGTTTTAGTTGTAATAATTGGTATATGTTTGATTACGCGAATTGGAAATGATGTAAATGAGGAAAAAGGGGATATGACACTAGGGACTTTCCCAAGATATGTGGAAGGGGAAGTAATAGAAGTGGTAGATGATAAAAATGTCATTATTCAAATTACGAAAAATGTGTATCCACTTGAAGTGGGAGACAAGATGAAGGTAGAATATGGAGAAGCGCTTTATGATTCTATGTATTTTTCAGTAGAGTTAAAACCAAAGGATGTGGTTTCAGTACTTTTCTTTGATGGGGAATTTAAGAAAAGGGAAGAAGATTATTATATACATAAAGTGAGTGAGGTTTATTTGGTTTCGGGAGATGAAGAAATGTCAGGAAAGATACTTGAAGTATATGATAGCAAGGTTTTAATTGAGGTAGATAGTGGGGATGAGAAAGAAGATGGACAAAAAGTTATGGTTGAGTATAAGGAGTATTATGAAGCCGTAAATTATGAGCCACAGTTGACATCTCAAAATCCTAAGACTGGGGACTATGTATGGGTATTATATTCGACTGAGGATGTTGTTGAAGTAGAAGGTCAAAAAAGCATTAAATGTAAGATGTTGGTGCATACAAATTGACAAGAATACAACATGATACTTAAAATCAAGTCCCTCTGTAGTAACACTAAAAGATATATTAAAAAGCAATAATACGGCACTGATGCGCTATGAAATAGATGATATGGAGGAAGTAATGATGAAAAAGAAGACAAGGATTATTATTACAATAGTATTTATCTTGATTATGTTGGTTTTATTGGTTCCAATACCAGCAGGAACATATAATAATGGCGAGGCAAAAGTGTATAATGCGGTTTTATATAGAGCGATAAAATGGAATAAACCCTTGCCATATGCCACTGAAGATATGGAGGATTATAGAGGCGTGGGAGTATATTTTCTTAAGGGAAGATATATGTCTGTGGATGAACTTTGGCGTAAGCAATTAAGGAGAATTGAGTACACTGGGGAGTGGATGGAAAAGACTGAAGAACAAAAGAGGAAAGAAGAGGAAGTCCTTTATGAAGATGGAATAGGGAGATATGGCTTTGATATAAGTGAAATATATGCCAACTGCTTTTTTGCTGAATTTGGTTTAGGTGGAGACAATCCGCTAAAAGTAAAAGTGAACGGAAAACTGTCAAATGATTATTGTGTTGGTGACCATATAGGATGTGAAATATCGAACATTTATATAGATGAAGAGTTAGGCGTTATGGAGGGGGATTTAGAAACAGCAGAAAATTATGGGGACAAGGCACCTATTCGGATGGTACATTGACTGGTAATAAAAGATTAGAGTATAGATATCTCTACTGGGAGGCAGAAATAATAACAGTAGTTGAGTGGAAATAATTTAAAAAAAGTTGTTGACAACTCTTTCAAAAGATATTATAATATCTCTTGTTCGCGTGACAAATATGAGTTTGGACAGGCGGCAAGAGAATATAGGGCTATCGCCAAACGGTAAGGCACTGGACTCTGACTCCAGCATTTCAAGGTTCGAATCCTTGTAGCCCTGCTTATATTTGGAAGCACTACATTAGGTAGTGCTTTTTTTGTATTCATAGGGTATAATGGATGTGATATTAAAAAATGGGAGATCTGGGGAATGTAGATATGCATATTAGCATACTTACGAAAACAGGATAAGAAAGAGTTAATAACATGAGTGAGTTTTTTAGAAAGATAAAAAGAAGGCTGGAAGTGTTTGATATGGAACACGCAGGCATTCTTAGCAGGTACAAGATTTTTATTGGAATTATGGCAGCGGCAATTAGTATTGTAGTGGTAGCTGTGTTTGTGGGAGCCTTTGTTAAATCCGGCTCAAAAGCAGACGAGCCCGCTCAAGGGAGCAAGATGCCTTTGCGTACGAGATGGCCAGATGAGGAAGTTATAGCTGACATAGGAGATGTGGTTCCTACAACTGCCATACCATTTACAAGTGCTCCACCAAGCACCCCAACGCCTCTTCCTCCAAGAACCCCTATGCCGGTTCCGTCTATGACACCAACACCGGCACCAACGCCAACACCGGACCCTATTGTTGACAGTTTAGAAAAACCGGAAAATGTTCAGGTTAATGATTCTGTGATGCAGGAATCTGACAAGAAAGACGATGGTTCTAATAAAGATAAGAATAATTCTGGAGGAATATCACATATAAAACCGGAAGATAATTCTCAATTTATTAACAATGCTTCACAAAATACATATACCGACAATGGATTTTATGTTAAAGATGGACTTAAATATTATGCAAAGAATGGGAAGACTATTTCCAAGGTGGGAATAGATGTTTCTATCTATCAGGGAGATATTGACTGGAAGAAGGTTAAGGCTTCCGGGGTAGATTTTGTTATGATAAGGCTGGGATTTAGAGGGTATGTTACAGGAAAACTTATGCTAGATTCTAATTTTAAGAAAAATATTGACGGCGCTCTTGATGCAGGACTGGATGTGGGAATTTACTTCTTTAGTCAGGCAGTGACAACAAAGGAAGCAGTAGAAGAAGCAGCCATGTGCATAAAGTACTTGCGCCCTTACAAGAATAAAATAACTTATCCTGTGGCAATAGATACAGAATTTGTTAACTCAACAACAGCGAGAACTAACAAGTCTACAGTAACTAACAAGATAAGAACAGATGTGTGTATAGCGTTCTGCGAGACTATAAAAAATGAAGGCTATAAGCCTATGGTATACTCTAATAAACATTGGCTGTTAAATAATCTTCAGTTATCAAGGCTTAATAATTATGATATTTGGTATGCAAGATACGGAAGCTCAACACCTGACTATGATTATGATTTTACTATATGGCAGTATACAGGAAGTGGAAGAATTAATGGTATTATAGGGGATGTTGATTTGAATGTGGCATTAAAGGATTATGCCAAGTCAGACAAAACTGATGAACCTGTAGATACTGATGAACCTGAGCCAAGTAAGGAACCGGAAGAAGACACACCGGAAGGAAGTAAAGAACCAGTGGGAAGCGAAGAACCAGCGGGAAGTGAAGAACCAGTGGGAAGCAAAGAACCAGCGGGAAGCAAAGAACCAGTGGGAAGCAAAGAACCAGTGGGAAGTGAAGAACCAGTGGGAAGTGAAGAACCAACTGACAGCAAGGAACCGCTACAGAGTAAAGAGCCTGAAGATGATGTAGTACCATCACCATCGCCTTCACCATCGCCATCACCATCACCTTCACCGGAGCCGGAATTAGGTGAAGAATCAATTGGAGTATAGTTATTTGTAAAAAATGCAATAGATTTGTTTACACTTTGCAAAAAAAATGGTAAAATTATATAAGATGCGGGCAGATGTGCCCTTAGAGCAATAAAGGAGGATATTTTTGATGTCTAGAGCAAAACAATCAATGGATGGAAATACAGCCGCTGCTCATGTAGCGTATGCGTATACAGACGTAGCTGCAATCTATCCTATTACACCATCCAGCCCAATGGCTGACTATGTTGATCAGTGGTCAGCAGCAGGACAGGATAATATTTTTGGAAATCAGGTTAAGGTAGTTGAGATGCAGTCAGAAGCAGGTGCGGCAGGTACTGTACATGGTTCACTTGCAGCAGGTGCCATAACTACAACATTTACAGCATCACAGGGACTTTTACTTATGATACCTAATATGTACAAGATAGCTGGTGAGCAGCTTCCTAGCGTATTCCATGTATCAGCAAGAACAGTAGCAACACAGTCTCTTAACATTTTTGGTGATCACAGTGACGTATATGCATGCCGTCAGACAGGTTTTGCAATGCTTGCTGAGTCTAATCCACAGGAAGTAATGGACTTAAGCCCTGTAGCTCATCTTGCAGCTATTGAAGGAAAGGTTCCATTTATCAACTTCTTTGATGGTTTCCGTACATCTCACGAGATTCAGAAGATTGAAACTTGGGATTATGCAGACCTTAAGGAAATGTGCAATATGGATGCAGTTAAAGCATTCCGTGAGCATGCACTTAATCCAGAGCATCCTGCAATGAGAGGTTCACATGAGAATGGAGACGTATTCTTCCAGCATCGTGAAGCATGTAACCCAGTATATGATGCTCTTCCAGCAGTTGTTAGCAAGTATATGGCTAAGGTTAACGAAAAACTTGGAACAAACTATGATTTATTTAACTACTATGGTGCTGAAGACGCAGAAAGAGTAATCATAGCAATGGGCTCTATCTGTGACGTAGCAGAAGAAGTAGTAGATTACCTTACAGCAGCAGGCGAGAAGGTTGGTCTTATTAAGGTTCGCTTATATCGTCCATGGTCAAGCGAAGCAATTCTTATGGTTCTTCCTAAGAATGTTAAGAAGATTGCTGTATTAGACAGAACTAAGGAGCCAGGAGCACTTGCTGATCCATTACATCTTGATGTAGCAGTAACTCTTCGTGAAGCAGGTCTTAATGACATCGTTGTTACAGGTGGACGTTACGGTCTTGGTTCAAAGGATACTCCTCCTTCATCAATCTTTGCAGTGTATACAGAACTCAATAAGGAAGCTCCAAAGCCACGTTTCACAATCGGTATCGTGGATGATGTTACTAACTTAAGCTTGCCAGAGGTTAAGCCAGCACCTATCACTTCAGCACCTGGAACAGTTGAATGTAAGTTCTGGGGTCTCGGTGGCGACGGTACAGTTGGTGCTAATAAGAACTCTACTAAGATTATTGGTGACCATACAGACAAATATATTCAGTCATATTTCCAGTATGACTCTAAAAAGACAGGTGGTATCACAATTTCTCACTTAAGATTTGGTGATAAGCCTATCAGAAGCCCTTACTACATTAATCAGGCAGACTTCGTTGCTTGCCACAATCCTTCATATGTAACTAAGGGATACAAGATGGTTCAGGACGTTAAGCCAGGCGGAATCTTTATGATTAACTGCCAGTGGAGTGATGAAGAACTTGGACATCATCTTAATGCAGAAGCTAAGAAGTATATTGTAGAGAACAATATTCAGTTATATACTATCAATGCAATTGACAAAGCAATTGAGATTGGTATGGGTAAGAGAACTAACACTATCTTACAGTCAGCATTCTTCAAATTAGCTAACGTTATGCCAATTGATGAGGCTGTTGAATTAATGAAGGCAGCAGCTAAGAAGTCATATGGTAAGAAGGGTGACGCTATAGTTGAGATGAACTACAAGGCAATTGATGCCGGTGTAGATGCAATACATAAGGTTGAGGTTCCAGAGGATTGGGCTAATCCAGAGCCTGATAAAGCTCCTAAGAAACTTGAAGGAAGACCAGCAACAGTTAAGATGGTAGAAGAATTATTAATTCCTATCTCATTAATGGATGGTGACAGCCTTCCTGTATCAGCATTTAAGGATAATGCTGACGGACAGTTTGAAGTTGGTGCATCAGCATACGAGAAGCGTGGTACAGCAGTTATGGTTCCAGAATGGGATCCAGAGACTTGTATCCAGTGTAACAACTGTGCATTTGTATGTTCACATGCAACTCTTCGTCCATTTATGTTAAGCGAAGATGAAGTTAAGGCAGCACCTGCTAACATTAAGCTTGCAGATACTAAGCCAAAGGCTTCAGAATACAAATTTACAATGAGCGTATCTCCATTAGATTGTATGGGATGCGGCGAATGTGTTACTGTATGTCCAGCAGCAGCTAAGGGAGCTATTAAGATGGTTCCACAGGAGACTCAGAGCGCAGAGCAGCCAGTATTTGATTACTTAGTTGCTAATGTAGGTAAGAAGCCTGGAATGCCAGCAGACACAACAGTTAAGGGTTCTCAGTTCAACCAGCCACTCCTTGAATTCTCAGGAAGCTGTGCAGGATGTGCAGAGACTTCATATGCAAGACTTATTACTCAGTTATTTGGTGAGCAGATGTACATTTCTAATGCAACAGGATGTTCTTCAATCTGGGGTGGTCCTGCAGCAACTTGCCCATATACAGTTAACAAGGATTCTAACAAGGGTCCAGCATGGGCTAACTCATTATTTGAGGATAACGCAGAGCACGGATTTGGTATGTACCTCGGACAGAAGACAATTCGTGACCAGCTTATCGCTAAGATTGAAAAGATTAACGATTGTGCTGATGCTAGTGATGAACTTAAGGCAGCAGCAGCAAAATATCTTGAGACTAAGGATAGCACTAAGGAAAATGCTCCTGCAGCAGAAGCTTTAGTTGCTGAACTTGAAAAGGTTACAGGCTGTGATACATGCTCAGAAATCTTAGAAAAGAAACAGTATCTTGCGAAGAAGTCTGTATGGATTCTTGGTGGTGACGGATGGGCTTACGATATCGGCTTTGGTGGTCTTGACCATGTTCTTGCATCAGGCGAGAATGTAAATATCATGGTATTTGATACAGAAATGTACTCTAATACAGGTGGACAGGCATCTAAGGCATCTAATATCGGTGAAGTATGTCAGTTCGCAGCAGCTGGTAAAGAGATTGGTAAGAAGAGCCTTGCTGAAATAGCAATGAGTTATGGATATGTATATGTTGCTCAGATAGCACTTGGTGCTAACCCAGCACAGGCAGTTAAGGTTCTTGCAGAGGCAGAAAGCTACAACGGACCATCACTTATCATCGGATATGCTCCATGTGAGCTTCACGGTGTAAAGGGCGGAATGAACCACTGTCAGGATGAAATGAAGAAAGCAGTAGCATCAGGTTACTGGAATCTCTTCTCATTCAATCCAGCACTTAAGGCAGAAGGAAAGAATCCATTTACTCTTACTTCTAAGCCAGGAGATGGAACTTATCAGGAATTCTTGAACAACGAGACAAGATATACTCGTCTTCAGAGAGCGTTCCCTGATAGAGCAGAGAAGTTATTTGCTGCATCTGAGGAAGCTGCAAAGGCTCGTTATGAACATCTTCTTAAGTTAGTTGAACTTTATAAATAAGAGTGACTAGCTAAACTAAAAAAGAAACATTAAGACCTGATTGCAGGTTGAGATAATAGGTCGCGCAAGACGATAATATGCCGGTGAGTGGTATGCTGGAGTCTGGCGCGATTTTGCGTGTTCTGAAAGTGGTGTAGTGGTCAGTGAATACTTTGAGATGATGCTTGCATCTATCGAAAAGTATTTGCTGAGTAATATAGCGCGCCAGCGCGACATGAGAGATTGCGTAGCAATTCTCGAATGGCACCGATTGATATGGGAAACGGTTGAAAACTAGAGGGATAAAGCGATTATATAAATAACAGTAATTTGGAGATAAATTGAAGAAGTGGATAAATATGTAAAGTGTGGATTGATGAAAAAGAATTTATAACATATAATTATAGGAAGGGCAAACCTGTGGAAACATAGGGATGCAAACATGGAAGTCTAAGATATGATAATCGCGGGTTCTAATGAACTGATTACAACATGGATACCTAATGAGGAGTAATATAATGTTTGAATTGAAAAAAAATAAAAGTACAATAGATTGTAAACCTAAAACTCACATAAAGGGAGAGATAGGTGTGGTATTAGGACTTTTGATATTGGGATTTGTTACAGTGACATTGATAATTAGATTGTTTGGAATGATATTCTATGATTGGCATGAGCGTGGGAATTATTTTTTATTGTTTAACAATGCACAGGTATTTCGATTACTTCCAGGGGAACAAGAAATAGATAAGTGTTACTGGTGTTTATTATGTGACCATGATCCTGATGTAGTAATAATTAAAGATGACACATTGTTAATTAATGGACAGTCAGATAGATTTGTTTGTCGAATGTTAGTTGGTTTTCCTGTAAAATATAAAAATGAAGCTTTTATGGTTAGAGCAAATGATGTATATATGACCGTTGAAAAGGGAGCTGTATTTGACTTTTGGGAAGAATATAGTGAGGATGAGAAAAAGGAGCTTATCTCAATATATAAATCCACATTAATTAAAGTTAGTATTATAGAAAGTATAATCATTATTATTAGACTAATAATTAATTATAAATTAGTAATGTTATTAATTAAGAAATTAAAGGAGTATAGGAAAGAAGACAGGCTGGGTATAGAGCCAAGGTGGTAGCAATATGATGCGACTAAAACGGAATGATAATACAGAATGGTCGCAAAAGATGATCTTATGGAGAACTGATATGAAAAAAGATAAAAACAAATTAGTATTAGGAATCCTTACTCTTTGTATTCTTGTTGTTTGGACTGTAGGTGCAGTCATAGGATTTAACCAGGAAAAGCAAGACTTAGAAAATGAACCCTCTGGAACTTATTCTATCACACAAGAGCCAGATAAACCAGATTCGGTAATCCCAACTAAAGACAGTTCATTTATCAAAGGAGTGGATTTGTCTACGATTATTGCCTTAGAGGATGCGCAAGCTGTATTTAAAGATAAGGATGATAAGGAAGAAGATATTTTTAATATATTAAAAGATGCAGGAATAAATTACATAAGAATTAGAATATGGAATAATCCTTATGATGAAAAAGGCAATTCCTTTGGTGGAGGAGACTGCGACCTAGATAATGCCAAGGAGATAGGCATTAGAGCCACCAAGGCTGGCATGAGGGTGATGGTGGATTTTCACTATTCAGACTATTGGGCTGACCCGGAGAAACAGTATGCTCCTAAGGAATGGGAGAATTATACCGAGGAAGAGAAGGAAACGGCGGTGTACACATTTACCTATGATAGCCTTAAGGAGATTATAGACGCTGGCGTGGATGTGGGGCTTGTTCAGATTGGCAACGAGACTAATGGAAGCATGTGCGGAGAGGGTGGCTTATTTGGAGAGGAGTGGGATTTGTCCACGGGAGTAGGACAGATGATGAAGAGTGGCTGCAAGGCGATAGATGATATTAACGGGAAATATGACAGAGAAATTTTAAAGGTGCTACATTTTACAGATTTAGTCACTAACGGAGAATGGTATGCTAAGTGTGTGAACCAGCTGGGTATAGACTATGATGTGTTTGCGACTTCGTTTTACCCAATGTGGCATGGTGATGTTAAGGATATGACAAAGGCGCTTTCTAATATTGCTAAGACCTATGATAAAAAAGTGCTTGTAGTAGAGACGGGATATCCATATACCTACGTAAACTTTGATAGCGTGAATAACAATATAGGGGATGAATCTGGAATGGTACACAAGGATTACGAAGTGAGCCAAGAAGGACAAAGTCAGGCAGTTCATGAAGTAATGATGGGAATAGACAAGGTAAATGAAACTATCCCGGGATATGGTCTGGGTACATTTTACTGGGAGCCGGCATGGATAAGCGCAAAGGGTTTTGGCTCTACATGGGAGAATATAGCATTATTTGATAAAGATGGAAAGGCAATGGAGAGTCTTTATACATTTGGGGGATATGAAAATAAAGAATAAAATGGTATAATTTGTATGTTCTAATGAATTTCTAAGATAATGAACATGGAAAAAGATTATTATAAAAAAGCGGAGCAATGTTAAAAACAAATATAAATGTTCTGCTGCAGAAAGGATAGTTATGGCACTGGAAGTTAAGAATCTAGTAAAGAAATATGGAGACAAAACGGTTGTTGACAACTTAAGTTTTACAATGGATAAGCCGGGGGTATTTGCCCTCCTTGGAACTAATGGAGCAGGTAAGACAACATCTATAAGAATGATGCTTGAGATGCTTGTAAAGGATGGCGGAGAAGTTCTTTGGGACGGAAAACCGCTGGAAACTAACTGTGTGAATGTGGGATATTTGGCAGAAGAGAGAGGCCTTTATCCGAAGTATTCACTTATGGATCAGCTTATTTATTTTGCAAAGTTAAAGAATGTGCCTTTACATACAGCAAAAAAACGAATCAAATATTGGTCTGAGAGATTGGAACTTGACGAATATCTCTATCCTGTAGTTAAAGGAAAGAAGGCGCCTTCTAAAAGGGCAGATCAGCTGTCAAAGGGTAACCAGCAAAAGATTCAGCTTATGGCTGCTTTGATTTCTGACCCTGAACTTATCATTCTTGATGAGCCTTTAAGTGGTCTTGACCCTGTTAATACAGACCTTTTTAAAGGAATTATTAAGGAGCAGATTGCTGCTGGCAAATATCTTATTATGTCCAGCCATCAGATGCCTACTATAGAAGAATTTTGCGAGGACATAGTTATTCTTTCAAGAGGTAAATCAGTGCTTCAGGGTAACTTAAATGAGATAAAGAAAGCCTATGGCAGGGTGAATCTTTATGTAAAAGTGGAGGGCGATTTAGATGCCCTTATAGAGAAAAATGAAATTCAGGTGGTTAACAAGACTCCTAATGAGTATCAGTTAAAGGTGACAGGTCAGGAGCAGGCAGACCAGTTCTTAAGAGATATTATGGATTCTAAAATTCCTCTTATCAGATTTGAACTTAGAGAGCCTACCCTTCATGAAATATTTATAGAGAAGGTGGGTGAGGAGAATGAGTGATATGCATAAGCAAAAGCAAGTGCATAGCAAATTATATGGCTTTGAAAAAGTATTTTCATTCACTATTCTTCAGACAGTAAAAAGTAAGAGTTTTATTGTAAGTACACTTATTATGGCTGCAATATTTTTGTTTGCCATTCCCCTTACCAATATGATGGGTGAAGGTGGAGAGATGGAGATGGATGGTATTAACCAAACCAAGATTGAAAAGGTGTACATTGCCACAGATGAAGCCTATATAAGAGATGCTATAAAAAAAGATGAGGCAAAGGAGTTTAAAGAGAATGTAGAAGGAATATATGATGAGGTGGAATTTGCGGTATGCGAAGGTAATATGGAACAACTTTTACCTTTTATGGAAGAGGAGAACTGTGCATATAGTCTGTATGTGGATATTAACCTAGAACTTACAAGCGGTGGATATGTAGTTGATGTAAGAAGAACTGAAGATTCTAATCTTGGTGAAGTGGATACCTCAGAGTTCGCAGACAGATTTGTAAGTTATTTTGACGAATTAAGAAGAAGCAATACCGGACTTACCAAAGAGCAAATGGAATTTGCCAAGTTGCCTGTAAGTGTAGAGGGTGTGAAGTTGGAAAGCATAGAGGATATTGATAAGGATGAGGATGAAGGTGCCTCATTAATGGAAGAATCGTCTCTGGCATTTATTCTGTTTATTATTTGCATTATGATATTTACAATGGCTGGTGAAAACATTGCTACCTCACTGATTACAGAAAAATCAACAAGAGTAATCGAGTATGTACTGGTGTCTATAAAGCCTTTAGCGCTTGTGTTTGGTAAGATTATGGCATCAGTGGTTACAGTGGTGTTGCAGGTTGTTGTATTTGCCGGATGCGGTTTTGCGTCATTTAAGATGTTTGGCGGAGATAGCGGTAATACAGGAGAAATGATGGGAATGTTATCATTAGATTCTGTAGGAGAGGGACTATCGGTACCTAGAGTAATTCTTGCCATTGTTATTCTTGTGGCAGGACTTGCTACCTACACAACCCTAGCAAGCCTTATTGGCTCGACTGCATCGAAGATAGAACAATTACAGGAAACAATCATGATTTATTCCATGATATGTGTGGTTGGTGCTTATGTGGCGATGGTGCTTCTTATTAAGAACTTTAACCCGGAAGCCGTCTTGGATATGTTTATACTTGGTTTCCCACTTTCGGCACCATTTATTACTCCATTCTTTATAGTGTCAGGAGAGGTAAGTATCCTTACAGGTGTGATAATTCTTCTGATTCAGTTAATCACTTTAGCTTTACTTGCATTATTTGTTGCAAAAGTATTTGAGACCTTGATTTTATATAATGGAGCAAAATTAAAACTCAAGGATTTAATAGGATTTGCAAGAACCGGTAAGCAGAAAGGAGTGGCTGATGAAAAATAAATTTCGTGGTATAGGTAAGGTTTTTAATTTTACACTGTTACAAAGTGTTAAGGAGAAAAGCTTTAAGGTTACTCTTTTACTTGTTGGTTTAGTAGTATTTACCATAGCTTTAGGAATTAATATACTAATGGCGCAAAGTGCTTCTCCAAGTCCTGTGGAAAAAGTATATCTTCACAATGACGGAAGCGGACTTACACTGGGAGATTCTGATAAAACTATCTTTGATGATTTGAGAGTGACTTTTAATGAAAGATTTAAGGATGTAAAGTTTGTTCTTCTTGAAGAAATGGACAAAAAAGAAGCAATAAAAAAGGCGGAAGATGATGAAGAACAAAGCGTTGTTGCTTCTTTCGGGAAGACTGAGGCGGGCTTTACTGTTACTGTATATGTTCCGGGAAACAAAGATGTGTCAGAGTCTGACGGAACAGAGATAGGTGAAGTGATTGCAGATTGCTTTGATACTGTAAAATATTCTAATATGAATCTTACTATGGAACAGACTATGGCACTTATGGTGCCAAGTACTATTAAGCTTAGTGTAGAAGGGGAGCAGGAAGATACAGATATGGTGGTTACACTGTTACAGATGTTTGCACCGGCTATATTTGGTTTTGTACTGTATTTTATGCTTATTTTCTACGGACAGGCAATTGCTAAGAATGTTCTTGCGGAAAAAGAATCAAAGCTTATGGAATACTTGCTCACAGGCTGCAAGCCTTATGCTTTAATAGGCGGTAAGATTATGGCCATTACCATAAGTGGCCTTACGCAGTTTATTGTGTGGATAAGCTGTGGTGTCCTTGGTTATGTAGTTGGAGATAAGGTTGCTGGTGAAATGTATCCGGGATACAAAAATCCACTGTTTGAGATAATAGATGTATTAAAGAAGATGGGACTTGAGGACGCATTTTCAGCTAGGGCGATTGTATTTTCAATCATATCCCTTTGTATAGGATTCTTGTTCTACTGTGTAATAGCCGGATTCTTTGGCTCCTTCCTTCGCAAAACTGAAGATGTTGCCTCTGTAATGAGTGTATATACAATGCTTGTTGTGGCCGGATTCATGGTTTCTTATATGGGAACTTTACTTGAGAAAAAGGCAATTATCTCAGTTGGTAGATATGTTCCTATATGCTCGCCATTTACGCTTCCGGCAGATATACTTGTTGGAAACATGAAACTGTGGGAAAGCCTTCTAAGTCTTGGAATACTTGTGCTAAGTACAGTTATTATGATTGTAGCAACGGGCAAAGTATATGAAATGGGTGTGCTTTATAAGGGGGCTAACCCTATAGCAAAGAAGTTTAAAAAGCTCCTTAGAATAAAGGAAGAAGTATAAGAATTACAGGATAAGGATAGCTGATAGAAAAACTTTAAAGTGAATATAAAAAGATAGAAAAACTCGTAGCCAGTTTGTTGAAATGTGGCTACGAGTTTTGTTATGCTGGGAAATTTAGTGTTATGAACCAGCACTTTCATATGCGCTAAGTCCTCTGTTCCAAACAGTGATACTTACAATAAATAGGATTGCTGCAGCCAGACCACCAATTCCAAGGGCAAACAAAGGAGAGTTGCCTCTTATAAAATATGTGGATGGATAGTAAGCGGTAAATCCAAATGGAATAATGTAAGTAATAATAAATTTAACAGGCTTACTGTAAATAGTTACTGGGTATCTTGCAAAATCACTGGACATATAAAAAATCTGTAATATGCTACCACTTCTCTTAATCCAAAGAGCGAGTGCGGCAAAAAGTATTTTAATAGAGGTAAAAATCAGTGTTCCAATAATAATAGCAAGTAACAGTACAAGAATCTGCACCGGACCAAAATAAATATCTAGTTTTATGGAAGCATAGGTAAGTAAAACAATACCTGTTACGAATTCACCCAAAGCATCAAACTGGAAGAGTTCCATGATTACATGAAGCAGAGGGTTGATAGGCCTTGTAAGGTATTTATCAAAATCGCCCTTACGCACTATGAAGTAAGCAATCTTCCATAGATTATCTGTTAGCAAATGGTCAAGCCCTTTTGGAAGAAGAGAAAAACCATATATAAAGTAAATCTCGTAACGAGAAAAACCAGACAACGCCGGAATATTATCAAATATAATACTAATAAACAATATGTTGGTCAGCTGATTAATTAAAAAACTTAAGGCGCCAGTTAAAAAGTCGATGCGATATTCCATAAGTTGTTTAAAATACTGAACAACAAAAGTTTTGTAAAGTCTAAAAAAACGACGCATAAATCCTCCTTTTTATTAATTTTGTGTGAGGGTTTGCATCTCATTGTGCTTGCTCATCACTCCGTTGCCCGGACATTTTTATATGGCTGTTCGCCCAAGGTCGTACACCCTATATAAAAATGTTCGTTCAAAGTCGCAATACGCAATGCACAACGAGAATGCAAACTATTTACAACAAGATTCATGGAAAGGCATTATATAAGTAAGGTGGTTTTAGCCGCCTTGTACCAATATTCTCTTCTGAGCCCATTTCCATACTACTTTAGATATGAAGAAGAAGGCAACCAGCCAGAACACCTGAAGGCCCATTGCAAATAATAAATCTTTTCCTGTATATTTTCCCATATAAATCATAACAGGAGTGTAACTTAGGGAGGCAAAAGGCATTAATGAGAATATCTTGGTTACTATCTCAGGGAAAAATGCCAATGGAATTATTGCACCTGAGAAGAATTTGATAATCGAGCCTTTTAAAATGTTAAGCCCCCACAGATTCATAAGGAAGAATGCCATATAGCCAAATACCAGATTGAGATAAAAGGCAAGAAGGTAACTAAGGATGATACTTAACATAAATAATAGGAATTTGCCTATGTCAAAAGCAATATGTCCTGCAACATTGTATTTGTAGATTTCAACACCAATGATAACAGGAAAGAAAACTGTAGACATAACCAGGGATTTGTTGCCAAGTTCATAGAAAAGATAGCTCAAATCTACCTGAATAGGCTTAATCAGTCTCATTACGATACTGCCGTCCTTAATCTCCTCACCAATGGCATATGTAGAATCTGTATCCGTAAAAAACATGGTAATATTAGATAGGAATAGGTAAACTACCATATCAGTCATGGAAAATGACATAAATGTGCCGCTTCCTGAGGATTCAAATACTGCTTTCCATATAAAGTACATAACAAAACAGTAAAAGATTTCTCCAATAAAGAAGCAAATAAAGTTCATCTTGTAGGCAACTGCATCCATGACACCCGCTCTTGTAAATGCACCATAGGTCTTTAAAAATTTATTTTTCTGCAAGCGTTTGCTCATTAGATAGTCACCTCGCTTTTGTAAATGCGTCGGATGATTTCTTCGATGTCTGCCTCCTTAACAGATATGTCTTTTATGTGAATTGTGTTCAAAACATAGTCTAAAACATCAGGAATAGAAGCTGCATCAGTGTTGAATTTTAAAACGGCTTTCTTGCCATTTACATCAAATTCATAGTCATCCTCTCCAAAACCAAAGCGCTCCACAAAGTTAAGCTTATCTGCTTGTGAAGGGTCAAAGAGAGATATATCAACCTCACGCACTTTGCCGTATTTGTTTTTCATTTTCTCTAAAGCACCATCATAAACGATTCGACCTTTATCAATCATGACTATTCTCTTGCAAAGAAGCTCGATGTCACTTAAGTCATGAGTTGTAAGGATGATGGTAGTTTTGTGGAGCTTGTTAATCTCCGCGATAGCCTTACGAATATTGTCCTTAACCACAACATCAAGTCCTATAGTAGGTTCATCTAAAAATAAAACCTTAGGATTGTGGAGCATGGAAGCGGCAATATCGGCTCTCATTCTCTGTCCTAAGGAAAGGGTTCTAACTGGGCTTTTTATAAATGCATCAAGTTCTAATACTTCA
>JAFQMS010000052.1 GCA_017396145.1 Lachnospiraceae bacterium | reverse complement strand
TCAAGTCCTATAGTAGGTTCATCTAAAAATAAAACCTTAGGATTGTGGAGCATGGAAGCGGCAATATCGGCTCTCATTCTCTGTCCTAAGGAAAGGGTTCTAACTGGGCTTTTTATAAATGCATCAAGTTCTAATACTTCATTTAAGAAAGCAAATCTTTCTTTAAATGCACTGTCTTCAACCTGATAGATTTCTTTTAATACTGAGAAGGTTTCAGTTAATGGTAAATCCCACCATAACTGAGTTCTCTGTCCAAATACAACTCCGATTTCCTTAACATATTTCTTTCTGTTCTTATAAGGAACTTGACCATTAATAGTTAAATCACCGCTTGTAGGTGTTAAAATACCGGTAAGCATCTTAATTGCAGTTGACTTACCCGCTCCGTTTGGCCCGATAAAACCTAATATCTCGCCTTCATCAACATGGAAGCTTATATCGTTAACCGCCATGACTGATTCCGTACGCTTATGAAATAAAGATTTCACGCTGCCCATAAGTCCCGGATCTTTAATAGTCTTTTTAAATTCCTTGGAAACGTTATTAACTTCTATCAAATCTACACCTTCTTTCAATAATATATAGTAAATTAAGTTGTTCTCAAAAGAGAACGTTGTATTATCATTTGACTGGAAACACATCAAATAATAATATGATTACTTGCTGATCGGTAAGTAATTAGTGGTATGATTTTACAAATGTTAGCACCGTGAAACAATTGTGTCAAGAGAAAATTTAGAAAAAAGTCAGAAAATTTAAAAAAATCTTATTTTATATCTAATTATGGCTAAATCCTTTGTTGATAAAGGTATTTCTAAGGTTGACACAAAATGTTTTATGATTTATAATCTTAAGAATGTATAAATATGTCTAGCATATTATTTTCGGAGGAGAAGACATGGCAGAAGTTAAGAAAACTAAAATTACTTATGAAGGACTTAAGAAACTCGAAGCAGAGTTAGAAGAACTTAAAACAGTAAAGAGAAAAGATGTGGCACAAAAGATTAAAGAAGCAAGAGAACTTGGAGACTTATCAGAGAATGCTGAATATGATGCAGCTAAAGATGAGCAAAGAGACATCGAAGCAAGAATTGAAGAGATTGAAAAAATTCTTAAAAATGTTGAAGTAGTAGATGAGGATGAGGTTGACTTAAGTAAAGTTAGCATCGGATGTAAGATAAAATTAAAAGATATTGAATTTGACGAAGTATTTGAATTCAAGATTGTTGGTTCTACAGAAGCTAACAGCCTTAAAGGAAAGATTTCTAACGAATCACCTGTTGGAAAAGCAGTTGAAGGACGTAAAGTTGGTGACGTTGTTGAGGTTGAAGCTCAAGACGGAATCATTAAGTATGAGATTTTAGAAATCCAGAAAGCATAATTGTGGATATAAAAGCATAATTGCGTGTATAAAAGCATAATTGCGTATATAAAAGCATAATTGCGTATATAAAAGCATAATTGCGTGTATATAATAGGAGGAAACAAAGTGGCACAGGAAAATAATGCACAGCCAAAGAACCAGAATGGACAGGCTCCACAGCAAGATATTAACCAACTTCTTAAGGTGAGAAGAGAAAAACTTGCTACTCTTCAGGCTGAAGGAAATGACCCATTCCAGGTTATGAAGTACGAAGTGTCTAACCACACTAAGGATATATTAGATGATTTTGATAATTTTGAAGGCAAGGAAGTGACTATTGCAGGTAGACTTATGTCTAAGCGTGTAATGGGTAAGGCTTCATTTGCTAATCTTGCTGATAGAGATGGTAACATCCAACTTTATGTTAAGAGAGATGAGATGGGTGAAGAACCATATGCAGCATTTAAGAAATTTGATATCGGTGACATCGTAGGAGTTAAGGGTATTGTATTTAAAACAGAGAAGGGTGAGCGTTCAATCAAGACTACGCAGATGACTCTTTTATGTAAGAGCCTTCAGATTCTTCCTGAAAAATATCATGGACTTAAGGATACAGATGTTAGATACAGACAGCGTTACATCGACTTAATCGTTAATCCTGAGGTTAAGGAGACATTTATTAAGCGTTCACGCATCATTAAGGAAATCAGAAATTACCTTGATGGTGAAGATTTTATAGAAGTAGAGACTCCAATGCTTGTGCAAAATGCAGGTGGAGCCGCTGCAAGACCATTTGAAACTCATTACAATGCATTAAATGAAGATGTTAAGCTTAGAATTTCTCTTGAACTTTATCTTAAGAGACTTATTGTAGGTGGTCTTGAGAGAGTATATGAGATTGGTCGAGTGTTTAGAAATGAAGGTGTTGACACAAGACACAACCCAGAATTCACACTTCTTGAGTTATATCAGGCATATACTGATTATAACGGAATGATGGAACTTGCTGAGAACCTTATTAGAACAGTGTGTCAGAAGGTTAACGGCACTATGAAGGTTAAGTTTGGCGATTACGAGCTTGACTTTGAAAAGCCATTTGAAAAGATTACTATGGTTGACGCAGTTAAGAAATATGCTGGCGTTGATTTTGATACAATTGAGACTGACGAGGATGCTAAGGCGGTTGCTAAGGAGCATCACATTGAGTTTGAGGCAAGACATAAGAAGGGTGACATCTTAAGTTTATTCTTCGAAGAATTTGTTGAAGATAAACTTATTCAGCCTACATTTGTTATTGACCATCCAATTGAAATCTCACCTCTTACTAAGAAGAAACCTGGTAAGCCGGGCTACACTGAGAGATTTGAGTTATTCGTTCTTGGTCGTGAACTTGCCAACGCATACTCAGAGCTTAACGACCCTATCGACCAGAGAGAAAGATTTAAGGCTCAGGAAGAACTTTTAGCCCAGGGTGATGAAGAAGCTAACACAACAGATGAAGACTTCTTATGTGCACTTGAGTACGGTATGGCACCAACAGGCGGTATCGGTATTGGTATCGACAGACTTGTTATGTTCCTTACTGATTCACCAGCCATTAGAGATGTATTGTTGTTCCCAACGATGAAATCCCTTGAACCAAATAAGAAGGAAAAATCTTTAGCAGTAGAAGCACCAGTTGTTGAAGAAAAGATTGATTTCTCTAAAGTAGAGATAGAACCACTTTTTGCAGACTGTGTTGATTTTGAGACATTTTCAAAATCAGACTTTAGAGCAGTTAAGGTTAAAGAATGTGTTGCGGTACCTAAGTCTAAGAAACTTCTTCAGTTCACACTTGATGATGGAACAGGCACAGACAGAACAATACTTAGTGGAATTCACGAGTACTATGAACCAGAAGAGTTAGTTGGTAAGACACTTGTTGCAATCACTAATCTCCCACCAAGAGCAATGATGGGAATTGAGTCATGCGGTATGCTATTGTCAGCAGTTCATAACGAAGAAGGCGCAGAGAAACTTAACCTTCTTATGGTAAGTAAGGCAATTCCAGCAGGAGCTAAGTTGTATTAGGATATTGTAAATAGAATCAAGACATAAAATAAGCTGTATCATTCTAGAGGAGTGATACAGCTTTATTCATTTAAAGCAAAAGCAATCTACGGCATGATGATAGAGCGCGTCAGCCTGTCCATAAAAAATGGGTGGCTGGATGAAGATGGTGAAACCTACATACACTATAGCATAGCAGACATTATGGCTGATACCGGATGCGGCAAGAATAAGAATTTGAAATGCCTTAAGGAATTAGAGGAGGATGTGCGTCTTATGTGATGGAGTGCCTGAGAAAGAACACCATCAAGGTTTATAACATCAAAGCATATTTGCTGGCGGCGTTTTTTAATGCAGGAACGACGATGTCGAATTATTACCGGGCAGAGGTAAATCATGATATGCCGCAGTTTGCGGGTTAGGATGAGTTTGGACTAACAGTCCAATGAAAAATGTGTTGACATGGTGTATGATAGAAAATTAAAGCACAGCTTCAATGACAAGGAGTGAAAACTAGAATAGAATGGAAAATGGAGGTTATAAATACGAGTAGCTTATTGGTAGGTGAGTTGAAAGATATTTTAGAAAATGTTCCGGAAGACTATGAAGTAATTATGGAAATCAGAACGGGATGTGATACGAAAGCAGGGACGAGTAATGCATATATTAATGGCGTAAAGAGAGATGAGGAATTTAAGAAAATTAGATTAATGAATTAGAAAACTCTGGAACTGAAAAGTGCAACCAATCACAAAAATCTTCCCTAATTTAGAGAGATGGGTTGAGAAATACAAAAAAATATGATATTCTAGGACTGAAAAATGCAACTAGTTGCAAAAATCTTCCCTAAAGGAGTGCGTAGATATGGAGATTAAACGTGAGTATTATTTGGACAAACTTATAAAAAGACAAAATAATGGATTAATAAAGGTTATAACGGGTATTAGAAGATGTGGTAAATCGTATTTGTTAAATACACTCTTTTACAATTATTTGATAGAGAGTGGTGTTGATAAAGAACATATTATCCGTTTTGCGTTTGATTCTGCAGATGATCTTCATCTTATAGGGGAGAGTCTGATTAGTGTTGAGAAAGAAAAAAGAGGCGTAAATCCGGAGTTGTTTATGGAGTATATTCGCTCTCAAACATCTGGTGAAGGGAAGTATTATTTGCTCTTAGATGAGGTACAGTTACTTGATTGCTTTGAATCTGTGCTGAATGGGTACTTGCGGAAGGATAATATGGATGTGTATGTCACCGGAAGTAATGCAAAGTTTTTGTCTAAAGATATTATCACTGAGTTTGCCGGACGTGGAGATGAAATCCATATGTATCCATTAAGTTTCGCGGAATTCATGTCTGTATATAAGGGTGATAAGTACGAAGGACTGTCAGAGTATATGCTTCATGGTGGGATACCGCTCGTGGTTCTACGAGAAGGTGCAAATGAAAAAGCAGCAGTATTGCAGAATCTGTTTGATGAAATCTATATTACAGATATTTTCAAGAGAAATAGGGTAAAGAATCAAGGGGAGTTAGAAGATTTGTTGAATATTCTTTCTTCTGCGATGGGTTCGCTTA